>USHS01000007.1 GCA_900554585.1 uncultured Collinsella sp. | reverse complement strand
CGGCAGCGTCAGATGTGTATAAGAGACAGAAGGCAGATTGCTCACTCTGGCGGGCTCGCAGCGTCGACTGGTCCGCCGTTCGTTAGAACGGCGGAACCCATGGGGCTCGCAGCGTCGAGGGGTTCCGGCGTTTGGTAAAACGCCGGAACAAATTAATGCTCGATCCAACAACGTAAAGTTTCGCCGGCCTGCAGGTGACGCAGGTTCTCCGCTGCGATGTCGACAACGTTGTTGAACGTGGCGGCCAGGTGGAACCAGCCGGAGACGTGCGGCGTGATGAGCATGTTGGGCGCATCCCACAGGGGGCTTGTCGCAGGCAGCGGCTCGGGGTCGGTGACGTCGACCGCGGCGCCGGCGAGATGTCCCGACTCCAGAGCGGCAACCAAGTCGTCGGCGACCACAAGATCGCCGCGGCCGCCGTTGGCAAAGAAGGCGCCCGGTTTCATCGCGGCGAAGAACTCGGCGTTCGCCAAGCCGCGGGTCTCGGGTGTGCTCGGCATGAAGGATGCGACGACGTCTGCCTCGGACAGGCGCTCGGGCAGGGCGTCCATGCCGTCCATGTCCTCAAACACAATGGGGTAGACGAGCGGATGGCGCTTGATGCCGCGGACGTGCGCACCCATGCTGCGGCAGAGCGTGGCAAAGTGGCTGCCGATATCGCCTGCGCCCAGCACCAGCACATTGGCGTTTTTGAGCGAGGTAACCGGCCCCAAATCCTCCCAGCGATGCTCACGCTGCAGATCGTGATAGCCGGGCAGGCGTTTCATCATGGAAAGGACCATGGCAAACATGTGCTCGCTCACGGCTTGGCCGTAGGCACCGATTGAGCAAGACAGCTTGGCGTCGGCTGGCACGGTGTCGGCGGCAAGGTAGTCGTCATAGCCGGCGGTCTGCAATTGCAACAGCTGGAGATGCTCACATGCCGTGAGCATGTCAGGGTCGATGTTGCCCAAGATCACGTCGGCATCGGCGACCTGTTTACGCGTGGCGGCGTCGGCACTCGTGTAGATAAAGTCCTCGCCCGGAGCGCTCGACTCGAGGATCGCGCGGTGACGATCGTTGACGGGCAACAAAACCAGGATGTTCACAAGCAGTCCTTTCCGCTCAACCCACCAAAAAGGAACAGGTTTATTTTTGGCAGGTTTTATCAGGCAAAATGCTAAAAAAACGCCGGGCTTCTTGGTGGTTAACATATCCATCGCGAAGCCCGGCGCATCCACGGCTACCAGCTCAGCAGCTCGTAGCCGTCCTCGGTCACCACGAGCTGTACCTCGCACTGGGCCGAATCGCTGCCGTCCTTGGTGCGCACGCACCAGCCGTCGCCCTTGCTAATCTTAATGTCGGGCGCCCCGGCGTTGACCATGGGCTCGATGGTAAAGACCATGCCCGGAGCCATGATGGTGTCCACATCGGGCGCCTCGGTGGTAAAGCCCACAAACGGGTCCTCGTGGAACTCTTTGCCAATGCCGTGTCCGCCGTACTCGCGCACCACGCTAAAGCCGGCGTCCTCGACCGTCTTTTGCACGGCCTCGGCCATGACGGAGAGCGGCAGCCATGGCTTGACGGCAGCCAGACCCGCCTCCACGCTGGCGCGGGTGACGTCGACCAGGCGCTGGCGCTCGGCAGAGACCTCGCCGATGCAGAACATGCGGCTCGAATCACTAAAGTAGCCGTCAAGAATCGTGGAGCAGTCGACGTTGATGATGTCGCCCTCGTGCAGCACGTCCGTATCGCAGGGGATACCGTGACAGACCACATCATTGATCGAGGTGCATACGCTCTTGGGGTAGCCCTCGTAGTTGAGGTCGGCCGGCGTGCCACCGTGCTCGACGGTGTAGTCGTAGATTATCTGGTCAATCTGGTTGGTGGTCATGCCCGCGGCGATGTGCTCGCCTACGTAATCGAGCACGCCCACGTTGATGGCGGCCGAGCGCTTGATGCCCTCGATATCGGCGGGCGTCTTGTAGAGCGTGCGGGGCAGAACCTCCCAGCCCTCTTCCCACAAGCGCTCGAGGCGCTCATCAAAGGTGCTATGGCATTTCTTATATTTTTTGCCGCTGCCGCACCAGCAAGCGTCGTTGCGGCCGGGCACGGGTCCTTTGTCAAACATGGCTAACTTCCTTTCATCCGCAGCTAGTATAGCCCACCCACGCGTCCATAAAAGTTGCGGTGATATAGTCCCTATTTAAGCGGTTGGGGGTGCGGACAGAAAGTTGGACCGCGGGGCGGTCCGGACTGGAGGTTCGCATGTACAGCAGGGAGAAGGTCGAGCTCTTCCTCCTGGCGACGGAGGACGGCATGGGGCCGACCGCCGCCGCGAAGTTCGCGGGGGTCTCGGTGGGCGCGGCCAAGAAGTGGGCGACGGGGCACCTCCCGCACAGCTACACCGGGGCGCGCTGTAGAATCGGTGCGAGGAAACCGCCACGGAAGGAGGCCAGCTTGGGCCCCGACAAGTCGATCTACGCCCCGCCCGCGACCGGCCCGCTCGCCGGGCTCAACGAGGACCAGATAGAGAACCTGCTGCTCAGGGCGGTGTTGGCCGACCTAAAAGCGGAAGGGTGGGACCCGGCTTCGATCTCGAACAGGAGCAAGTGCGAGCTCGGCGAGAGATTGAGGCGGGCGACCGCCCTGCCCCTCCGCTCGATCACAGGTTTCTTGAGGATATCGAAGGGCTCCTATGAGTACTGGAGGCCCCGCGTCGCCGTGCCGCGCGACCGCGACGCCGACATACGCGACCGCGTGGTGCGCATCTTCCGCGAGGGCTCGGGGTGCTGGGGGTACCGCACCGTCTGGGCGCGCCTGCGCCGCGAGGGCGTCCGGGCCAGCGAGAAGCGCGTGGCCCGCGTGATGCGCGAGGAGGGCCTCGAGGTCGTCTACAACAAGAGGCGCGCCCGGGGCTACAGCTCCTACGCCGGCGAGGTCTCCAAGGCGCCGGAGAACCTCGTGAACAGGAGGTTCCGCGCCGACGAGCCCAACCGGCTGTGGCTCACCGACATCACCGAGTTCAGGCTCCCGGGCGGCGAGAAGGTCTACCTGAGCCCGATAGTCGACTGCTTCGACGGGATGCCCGTCGCCTGGTCGATCGGGCTGCACCCCGACAAGCGCCCCGCGAACTCGAGCCTGCTCAAGGCCTGCGCGGCCAGGCCGGCGGGCGCCCGCACGACGATCCACTCGGACCGCGGCGGCCACTACCGCTGGCCGGAGTGGATCGGGATCTGCGAGGAGAACGGGCTGGTCAGGAGCATGTCCGCGAAGGGCTGCAGCCCGGACAACTCGGCCTGCGAGGGCTTCTTCGGCCGCCTCAAGAACGAGTTCTTCCACTACAGGGACTGGGAGGGCGTGACGGCCGGGGAGTTCATGGGCAGGCTCGAGGCCTACCTCGTATACTATCGTGAGGAGCGGATCAAGAAGTCCCTCGGGTGGCTCAGCCCGATGGAGTACCGCAGGAAGCTTGGATACGCCTAGGCGCGGTCCAAGAAATCGTCCGCACCCCCTTTTAGGGACTATTTCACCGCAACTGAGGGGTGGGATGCGGGGCTAGCGCTCGTAAATCAAGTTGCCTGCCAGGTAGGTGGCTTGGACTTTGGTGGCCTGGAGCTCTTGGGGGTCAATGGTAAGCGGGTTTTGGTCCAGGACTACCAGGTCGGCGTACTTGCCGGGCTCCAAGCTGCCGAGGTTTTGCTCGTCGCCCGCTGCATAGGCGCTGCCCAGGGTGTAGTTGCGCAGGGCTGTTGCCGCATCGATGCGCTCGCTCGGCAACCAGCCGCCCTCGGGCCAGTGGCTTTTGGGGTCCTGGCGCGTGATAGCCGTGTAGAGCACGTTCATGCTGGTAACGGGCGTGATAGGGCTGTCAGTACCGAAGGCTTGGCGAATGCCGCGCTGCTTATAGGTTGCGAACGGCCACATGATGCGGCTGCGCTCAAGGCCCAGATCGCGCTCCGGTCCACCCGGGTCGAGCGTAATGTGGCAGGGCTGGCTCGAGGCAACCACGTTGAGCTTGCGCAAGCGATCGATGTCCTCGGGCAGGAGGTTCTCCAGATGCTCGAGCGTGTTATGGCCGTGCTGGGGCAGCCCGTACAGGTCGGCGGCCTCCTCGAAGATATCCAGCGCGGCATGAATCGCACCGTCACCGATGACGTGGATGCGCACGGTGTGACCACGCTCCGCGGCCGCCAGAACCAATTTGCGCATGCGCTCAGCCGGGACCGTCAGACGGCCCTGGTCGCCCGGGAAGCGCGGATTGGTATAGGGCTCGGTGAGATATGCCGTGTGTTCGCTCGACACGCCGTCGAAGAACTGCTTAAAACCCGGCGCCGAAAGCAGCGCGTTGTTCGCGTAACGTACCTGGAGCTCTTCTAGACGCGACTGGTCATCCAGCAGCGTGGGGAACAGATGGGCACGAATGCCCAGCTTGCCGGCCGTCTGCAATTTGTCATAGACATCGTCGCGGATAAAGTCGCATCCCGGCATGGGCATGAGCGACATGTCGCAGATCGAGGTGATGCCCTGCTCGGCCATGCGCCTCATTTGATCGGCGTAAGCGCTTGCGGTGCGATCTTCGCCCAGCCACTCAAGGCAGCGCGGCAACAGCTGCATGGCAGCCGCTTCGTGAGCAATGCCCGTGAGCTCGCCGTTTGCGTCCTTGTCGTAGCTACCGCCCGCTGGCGGCTCGCTGTCGCGCGTGACGCCGAGCGCCTCGAGTGCACAGCTGTTGAGCCACAGCGTGTGGCCGTCGCCCGAGTACATAACGCAGGGACGATCGGGGAATGCCGCATCGAGCGACGCCTTGCTAGGATGCTCGGGCGGGTCCCAACGGTAGTCGCGCCAGCCCTGCGTCACAACCCAAGCGTCGTCGGGCAGGTCCTGGGAAAACTCGAGCGCATGTTGCACCAGTGCCGCCTCGGACGTGCCCATATCCATGAGCATGTACGGCGAGGAGCCAACCGAGGTATGGAAGAAGTGCAGATGAGCGTCATGGAAACCGGGGCAGACAAACTGCTCGCCGTAATCGATAACCGGCGTGGCGGCGGGAGCGGCGGCAATCACGTCATCGGGCTTTCCGACTGCGACGATACGGTCGCCTGCGATGGCAATCGCCAGCTCGCGGGCGGTATCGATGCCGTCTTGCGCGGTAAAGACGTTCTTGGAGCGGATAATCCGATCGATATGCTGCATGGGCATCCCCATCTCTGGCAGGAAATTCAACACCCCCGAGTGTACTCCCCCACTCTTGTTACAAAACCCCAAGCGGCAAACGGCAACTTTACCAGCCCTAGCGGCAGGTGGCATACTGGAGAGAGCCTGTACGATTTTGCGATCAACCCAGCAAGGAGCAAATCGACCATGACGAAGACCAAGGCACAGCAGATTATGGCGGCGACCGAGGCTCGCGCGGCAGACGATGTCACCGCGGCCATCCGAGATATCGCCACCGAGTTTGAGCCCTACATCATCAAGCAGCGCCGCCACTTCCATAAGCACCCGGAGTTGAGCCTTGCCGAGGAGCGCACGACCTCCGACATCGCCAACCAGCTCGACGCCATGAATATCCCCTACGAGCGTCCCCTCAAGACGGGCCTGGTGGCGACCCTTCGCGGCACCGCGCCCGACGCCTATCGCGAGGACGGCACGCCGCGCCGCCGTATCCTACTGCGCGCCGACATCGACGCCCTGCCCGTTACCGAGCAGACCGGCGAGGAGTTTGCCAGCGTCAACGAGGGCTGCATGCACGCCTGCGGCCACGACTGCCACATCGCCATGATGCTCGGCACGCTGCAGATCCTGCGCCATATGACCGACGACATCCACGGCGAGGTCCGCATCGTCTTCCAGCCCAGCGAGGAAAACGGCCAGGGCGCCAAGCTCATGATCGGCACGGGCGTGCTCGACGGCGTCGATGGTGCCTACGCCGCGCATATCTGGAGCGAAGTCGACGCCGGCACCGTGAGCTGTGAGCCCGGCCCGCGCATGGCAAACACCGACTGGTTCCGCATCGATGTCCGCGGCACCTCGTGCCATGGCGCCATGCCCCAGCGCGGCCACGACGCCGTTATGGTGGCTGCCGAGATCGTCAACGCCCTGCAGACCATCGTCTCGCGCGAGATCAGCCCCTACGAGCCGGCTGTCATCACCGTCGGCGAGCTGCACGGCGGCACCGCGCGCAACGTTATCGCCGGCACGGCCTACCTCGCCGGCACGGTGCGCACCTATGGCGACAAGACGCACGAGGAAATGCCCGAGCTTATGCGCCGCATCGTGGAGCACACCGCGGCAGCCCTGGGCGCAGAGGCCGAACTTACCGACTACACCATCGCCAACTACAAGGTCGAAAACGACGTCGCCTCGAGCGAGCGTTGTCGTCAGGCCGTGGTCAAGTGCTTGGGCCCCGCGGGCGAAGGCCATTATCGCGGCACGCTTTCGGGCGAGGACTTCTCGGAGTACCTGCGCCGCGTGCCGGGCGTGCTCGCCTTTGTTGGCACGCGCAACCCCCAGATTGGCGCCACGTACGCCCAACATTCTTGCTTCTACAAGATTGACGAGACCGTGCTGGCAAAGGGCTCCATGGTGGCCGCCCAGTATGCTATCGACTTTTTGGCCGAGCCCACGCAAGAGGAGCTCGACGGCCCCACGATCGCCGCGGTTGCCGAGACCAACCCCGACTTGGCCGCCAAGCTGCGCTCTGCCAAGGCCACGGCCGCTGAGGCGCGCGACGCCATGCACGATGCTCGCACCGCCCGCCATGCTGCAATCAAGGGCATCCACGATGCGCGGGCTGCCGCTCGCCACGAGGAAAAGCGCGACGAGTAGCCGTCACGCCCATCCATAACAGCCTGGCTAAAGCAAAGCGGGGGCGGACGTTATCTCAACGTTCGCCCCCGCTTATGTGTCGACCGTTTTTCTAGCGCGTCCTCCGTCACGCCAGGTAAGAGCGAAGGATGGTGAGCCAGCGTGGGGGTTCGAGGTGGATGATATCGTCGGGAACTCCGGCGGGCGCATAGCCGCCAAAGAGCAGACCGGCATCTGCCGGATTGACGAGGCGCACGATCCATACGACGACGACCAGCACGCACAACACGGTGACCGCAATGTCGATACCACGCTTTAGCTTGCTCGATGCCACCTCCTCGCGCACGAACGCGAGCACAAACGCAATCGGCACCACCCAAAACAGCGGATGGTAGGCAAAGGCAGCCGCATAATCGAGGCGCAGCGCCGCCAGCCACGCCCTCGTCATGCCGCATCCCGGACAAGGAATGCCCGTCATCAATCGAAAAATGCAGCCAATGTCGAGCAGGTAGAGCGCGAGCCAGGCGACAAAGAGCGCGCCGGTGCAAAAAAGGGCGCGGCGAAGGAGCTCTGCCGTGCCCCTATGTCCCTGGAAGCTGTTCACGCCGCCCTTATTGTTAGGCACGAGCGCCAAGGCGAGTGTTATAAGCCGTTGCCATGGCATTGGTATTATTGATGACGATGTTCATAGCGAAGATGGGACCAAGGCCGCACAGGAGCGCGCCGAAGATCTGCCACAGAAGAACGGTGGTGCCGTTTTCCTGGAACACCAGGCCGTAGCGAGGAGCGTTGGCCTGCAGGCGGTTGCCAATCTTGTAATACCAGTAGTACGCGTAGAAGCCGCAGGTCACAAACGATAGAAGGATGAATTCCGCCAGACCCGGCGTGTAATCGCCGTCATCCTGACACAACGTGTTGACGTCGCGTGCCAAGCAATACAGGAAGTAGAACGAATAGATACCGCAGGTCACAAGAGAGAGCAGCAGCCAGCCGATCAGGCTGCGGTCAGCCTTAATGGGGTCATAGCCCATCGGAGCGGATGCGGACTGTTGGGCGTATTGACCGGTGTACTGCTGCTGAGGCTGGGGCGCGGGCTGAATAGCCTGGGCCGGAGCGGGCTGGGGCTGCGGGGCCGCAGCGGCAGAAGCGGCACCAACGGCGGATCCGCAAACAGGGCAGAATTTGGCATCATCCGAAATGGGAGAACCACAAGTGGGACAGAACATGAGCCTCTCCTTTTCCTAAGGCGTCGCACGCCTTCAAACCTTACACGTCTACGTTCTCAACAATAGCCGCGACGTTGTTGCGCAACATTGACCAATTTCCGAGAAATTTTGCTGCAACCGTTTTCCCAGGCATTTTCTTGCTTTCGCAGTAGAAAAAGGCACCCCGGGCTCAGTTGCCCAGGGCGCCTCGACCGACTATTCGGTTTGATTGTTTTCGGCAGCAGGATTATCGCCCGGCTCATCCGCCGGCGTGGCAACGGCATCCCAATCGGGCTCCGCAGGCGTCGCCTCGGACGCCGGTGCGGGGACAGGAGCAGGTGCCGGGGCAGGGGCAGGCGCGGGTGCCGGGGCAGGTGCAGGCGCGGGCGCCGGGGCAGGCGCAGCACCAGTGGCTGCCGTGGGATTGAATCCCGCAGGAGCAGGCTTCTTCTCACCCGGGAGCACAAAAGTCAAAACGTCGTCCTTGTCCTCATCGGTCCATTCGCTTGCATAACGTGCAGCCCAATAGCCAACGGCACGGTGCTTGAGCATCTTGCCAAAGACCGTAAGGAACACCGTGACGAATGCAATCAGCACCAGGAACAATACGAGCGTGACACCACCTGCGGTAACAATCGCCTCGATACCCGTGGGGCGATAGTAATAGCCGTACGCGCCAATTCCGGCGATGGCACCAAAGACAGCTGTCAAGATCCACGTAATGGCGTTGGAAACCAGGCCCGTCAAAAACTCCGGAAGGAACGAAGCGCAGAGCAGCTTGGTCTTGTTGTGCTTAAAGGCCGCCCAGACCTTATCGAGCGAAAACGCGCTCTCGACGCGCCCAGTCACCGCAAAGTGCATCACGGCAATGTCGGCGAACATCTTAAAGAAGACACCCAGAATCGCCGAGGCAATTAGCGCCAGAACAAGCAGGCCGAGCGAACCGAACAGCGCAGCCTCGAGCGCATAAGAGCCGTAATAAGAATACGAGCCCGCGGCGCCAATTACCACGCCCTCCACCAGCGAAAGCACTACACCGATAACGGGAATGGCAGCGATAACCTCGAGCACGACCGAAATAACGCTCGAAAAGACTCCGAGACCAAACGACGTGGAACGCATGAGTGGACGGTCCATGCCGTCATCGACCTTGAGCGAAAGATCACGGCCCCACTCGATACCAAAGCCGGAACCGCACACGCTCGCAATGCAAGCTGCCAAAAAGCCGATGGCAGCCGCAATGCCGCCAATAACGGGAATAAACAACACGAGCACCGACACAACGCAAATCAGCGCCGGCAAAAACGCGATTTGGCATACACGCTGAAGCACGCCCGGAGTCTTGGTCATATCTTGGAACGCCTGAGCCACACAGCCCTTTGGCGCATTCGCCACGGGCGGCTGCGGAACAAACTGCTGGGGCTGAGGCTGTCCCTGGGGAGCGGGGCCAGCGGCACCGGCATTAGGAGCACCACACACGCCGCAGAACTTGTCGTTATCGCCCATGGGGGCGCCACACTGCGAGCAGAACATAGAATCATCCCTTCGTATCTTGAACAAATCACTTGGATCGCAAACGATGTCTTTAGCATCATTATTGCCCAATGTGGGGTCAAATACTCAAAGATGACCGATTTGCAAGATACACGGCGCCAGCAGGCGGTTCGTTGAATACGTCTGCGCTAGTTCGTTCCGCGGAAGCCCTTGCCGACGATCTCGGAGCTGTCGACAATCGTGATAAAAGCACCCGGATCGACTTCGCGCGCATAGCGGCGTAGTTGCACGGCCTCGCGACGGCTCAGCACGCTCATGATCACCGTCACGCACTTGCCCGAGAAGGCACCGTAGCCGCGACTGATGGTCGCCGTACGGTTGAGATGCTTGACGATAAACTCCTCGACCTTAAGGGGCTCGGAGCAAATGACCGTGCAGACTTTGCGCAGGTGAATGCTCTCAATGGCTTTGTCGACCACAAGCGTCTTGGCAAACAGGCCGAGCACGCAATACAGACCGACACGCGGGCCATACAAAAAGGCCGCGATGGTCACGATGCCGATATCGACCAGCAGCAGTGCGCGACCAATCTCGAGCGTCGTGCGGCGCTTGAGGATCATGGCAAGAATGTCCGTGCCACCCGTCGAGGCGCCGATGTCAAAGACAATAGCGCTACCAAGCGCCGGCAGGATGACGGCAAAGCACAGGTCGAGCCACATATCACCCGTCAGAGAGACATCGGTCGGAATAAAGAGCTCAAAAAGCGAAACATAGGTGGACAGCGCAAACGAGGCGAAGACGCTCCACAGGATTGCCTTGCGCTCCAAAAAGATAAAGCCCAAAACGACGAGAACCGCGTTAATGATCCACATAAAGACGCCGACGGGCAGGGTCGGGAACAGCGTGGACAGAATGACCGACACGCCCGAGGTGCCGCCAAAAGCAAAGTGATTAGGGGTTTTAAACGCAACGATGGCAAAGGCCGTAAGAATCAGGCCCAGATTGAGCTCGGCAAAAAAGCGCGGGAAGCCCGGCTCCTGGCTGCGCTTTTGACCGGCACGCTCGCCGCGCTCGATATCGGTGCGATCGACCACGCGCTCCATCGGCACCACGGGAGGACGATGCATCTCCTCGGCAGCACGCGATGCCGCCTCTGCCGCGGCGGCCTCAATCGCCCATGCCTTGCTTTCTGTTTCGCGCTCGTCAGCCATTACGGCAACCCCTCGTTAACAATTTGGAAACAATGCGCCCATTAGGGTAACGCGGAACGCGACGATTGCAACCCCTAGTTAGACGAGCGGTATGCCTACATCGGGGGGCATACAAATAACGACCGGCCACGCTTTTGCTTGCGCGGTCGGCCGTTTAACGTTTTCGCAGATAAAACCTGCCAAAACAAACCTGTCCCCTTTTGGAAGGTTATTCGTGCTGGCTGGTGCGGTGCTCGTACTCCTCGGGGGTGATGACGTCCTCGATGCGTAGGTTGACGCCCGCCACCTCAAGGCCGGTCATCGCGGCAAGGCGCTCAGTGACACGTGCCTTGACATCGTCGAAGATCGCGGGCGCATAGGCGCCGTACTCGATGATGACGGAAATGTTGACGACCACGCGGTTGTCATCGGTGACCTCGACCGTCACGCCCTTGGTCAGGTTCTCGGCACCAAACTGCTCCTGCACAAAATGCATGAGGTTGCCCTTCATGCCCAGGACGTGCGGCACCTCGCGGGTGGCCATGGCAACGATCTTCTCGATCACGCCGTTGGAATAGGTCAGCGAATCCTCGGACTCGTCCGCTTCCTCATCATCCTCGTCCGCATCGTCGGCGGGTTCGGCCTCGACGAGCGCCTCGTCCTCGAGCGTTACGTCCTCGGCCTCGGCGGTGACGGTCTCGTCTACCTCGAGCTCGGTATCGGCCACATCGACCTTCGTGTTAAAAGCCATGGTTCCTCCTTATGCCCACCGCACACGCGGCGGTCGAATACATGCTAGCGGCCGCTAAACAGACGGCCGAAGAAGTTGACGATCCCGTTCTCGCCGTCGCGGATCTGGCCAATCACGGCGCCGATCAGCACAAAGAAAGCGATGACGAGCGTATCCCACAGGCCGAGCGTGAGCACCAGCACGGCGAGCACAAAACCAGCGACGGCTCCAAGCGTGGTGTTGGGATGACGGACGGCATAGCTCCAGATGGCTGCCCCCGTACCCTTGATGAGACCCATGGCCTCATCAAAATCATCGGCGACCGCGTCATGTGACTCGGTACCCTCCACCTTAGGATCGACGACCTCGCCTGCCGGCGCGGCGCTCTGATCGATAGTCAGCCGCGGGGTGCGGACGGTCTTGTCTTGATTGGTATCACTCACCGGAAACCTCCACGGTCTGGACGGTAGTCTTGGACGGCAAAAAACGAACGCGCGCAGTCGTGCCCGGCGTGCCGAGCATGGTGTCGCAGGCCTCCTCGATACGTTGCTGCATCGCGGCTGCAAGGGAAGCCACGTCCCGGTCGTCGAGCGCGATGGCGTCGACCTTAAAACGGACGTGCGATTCGTCGGAGCCCTGCACGCGCGCCTCGACATGCTCGATCATCACTCGGTCGTCGCGCTCTGCCGCGGTGCGAGCACACGAGGAGAGGGCAGCGAGCGTGACCTCGATATTGCGCTCCCCCGCCGGATGCACGCAGGACGGCTCGCGACGAGCAAACATCAGGCGGAAGAAACCCACGAGCACGCCGAGCGCCACGACACCGCCGCACGCCGTAACAACGATGCGAGGCAGCGGATCGCGCATCAGCAGCATAAAGCGATAGGTATATGGCCCCCAAAACTGGCAGACTAACGTACCCAGCGCCACGACGGCGGCGGCAAGATACACGATCGCCAGGGCTCGTTTGAGCACGCGCATGCAGCGCTCCCTTCAAATCTCGATCCACAGAATGCAAAACGATTCGCATCATTATAAAAGAGCCGGGTCCGGTGCCTCATGCACGCGGATCCGGCTCATCTATTCCACGAGGCTTGCATGCTCGCTTCATTATGCCCAGATATGCACGGCTCAATCCGTGCGGGCGCTACTCCTCCTCGAGGGCAGCGATAACCTCGTCGGTCATGTCCATGGTGCTGTAGACGTCCTGGACGTCGTCGAGCTCCTCAAGACGGTCGATGAGGCGCTGAACCTTCTTGGCGTCGGCACCGGAAACCTCGGTCGGGGTGGTCGGGACCATGGTGGTCTCGGAGCCCTTGACCTGGATGCCCTGCTCCTCGAGCGCCTTGGAAACAGCCATGACGTCGTTGGCAGCGGTCCAGACGATCCACTCCTCGCCGGCGTCCTCGTAGTCCTCGCCACCGGCCTCGGCGATCGCCATCATAAACTCATCCTCGTCACCGGCAGCACCGTTGGCGATCATGGTCTCCTTCTTGGCGTTCTCGTCCAGGACCTCCTTGGCAACGACGATCTGGCCCTTGCGCTCAAACTGGAAGGCAACGGAGCCGGAGGTGCCCAGGTTGCCACCAGCGTGGGAGAAGGCGGAACGGACATCAGCGGCGGTACGGTTGCGGTTGTCGGTCAGGCAGTCGACGTAGACGGCAACGCCGGCGGGACCGTAGCCCTCGTACACGATGTTCTCGTAGACGGCGGCATCGGCACCCGAACCAAAGGCCTTATCGATAGCGGACTTGATCTTGTCCTTAGGCATGGACTGAGCCTTGGCCTTGGCAACGGCAGCGGCGAGGCTGGCGTTGTTCTCGGGCAGCGGGTCGCCGCCGAGACGGGCAGCAACGGTGATGTTGCGGCTGAGCTTGGAGAAGAGGGCGGAACGCTTGGCGTCCTGCGCGCCCTTACGATGCTTGGTTGTGGCCCACTTAGAGTGTCCGGACATACGTGTCTCCTATCGGTTTCGACCTAAAGCCCAGCGTGGATGCTCGGGCAATATAAACAAACGCTATAAATGATATACCTACTGGCCTGTGAGATAAACAAAAAAATGAAGCCACCATGATGATACAGCCCCTTAGCGCAAAGCAACCTGCCCCCAGTGCGCCAATCTTGGGCTAGGTCCAGAGGAGGTCGCTGCGGGTGATCGTGGCACCGACGGCAAAAGGCATGCAGGCGATGACCGGATACAGGTAGCGCATGTAGGTCGATCCGTTACATGGGCCGATCAGGCACACGGCGAGCACGCCCAGCAGCGGTATCCAGATGGCCAGCGCGCGCCACGAATGGCGGCGCAACAGGTAGACCACCACGACGATCATGATCCACACGTAGGTGGCCGAGCTCATGGTGAGCGAGATAAACGGGATGCGCTGCACCGCCACGCGGTACAGGTTAATCAGGTGGTCGCACCAGCGCACGACCTTGCTATCGACCGGATGAAAGTCGAAGTACTTAAGGTTATCGGGCTTCGCCATAATCTCGGCACTGCGCGCCGTGCTGTAGACCCACGCATCGCGGGCACTCGGATAAAAGTAGCCGTAGTAGTTATTGATGAGCGCCGAGATATAGCACTCGGGATCCTTTTTGAACATCTGGGCCCACACCTCAAAATAGGCCTTGATGTCCTCCTGCGAGGCGTACTCGTTAAAGCAATTTTTGACGGCGTCCGACTTATCCGGGTTGTAACGGCGGCCCAGATTCTCGTACTTGAGCACACGGTCGATCACGGCACGCTCTTCGTCGGTCACCAAGCCGTCGCAAGGAGCCTCCACGATGGTGCCGTCCTCCTTAACCGTGGGGTTGACGCCCGAGTTGAGGCCGTCGTGCTTTTGGACGAAGCGCGCCGTCTGCTGAAACGGAATCGAGAGGATCTCGCGCTTGGAGCCCGGCGTGATATCGTGCGCCGGCATAAATACCTTGGTGAAATACATGTTGGAGACAAGGCAGAGCGCAAGCACTGCGAGCACGCCGACCCAGCGGAAGCGCGGCGTGGCGTACGAGGGCGTGACGCCAGACTGTTTGGCCACGCGACGGGCCACATGCGCGTCCCGGGCGCAAAACGCCGCCGCAATCACGCAGGCCGCCAACGGAAAGACCAAGCCGCCATTGCGCAAAAACGTGGAACCCATGGCACCCAGCACGAGCAACAGCCAGTCGTGGCGCGCAAAGAGCACAGGCGCCTGTTCACCCGCGCGCTCGGCATTGGCATCGCGACGGGGCAGGCCACATGCCACGAGCTTGACGGTCTGAACGAGCAGCACCAAAAACACATCGGCAAAGAGTACGTCTTTGGTCAGTAGCGCCGCGTAGTTGGAGAACATCGGCATAAACGCAAAGAACAGCAAGATGGCGCCGCGGACCGGCAGGCTCACGCCCAGCTTGCGCAGCGACGATATGGAATAGGCCATGCAGGCGGCCGTGATAACAAATTGGGCACAGGTGTAGATGGCAAGACCCGCATTGGCGCTGTTGAATAGCGAAAACCCCAGTTGCACGCACGAGCCGATGATGGCCGTGTGCACCACCGGATGATGGCCGTTGAGTAGCACGTTGGGATTAAGCAGGCGTAGGTAGTCGCTCGTACCGTTGGGGTAGTTGAACCATTGGCGGATCTGCGCGCCCGTATCTCCCATAAAGAGGCCGGGCAGCGAAGCGATAAGCGTGGGTGACCAGACAATCATGAGCATAAGAAACGGCCCGACAAAGGGATGGACCGAGAGCACGGCGTGGGCAACACGCCACACACGGCCAAAGTGGGTCTCCGAAAACGGAATGCGGCGGGAGCTCAACCAATCCAAAAACTCAAAAGCCAGATAGAAGGCCACAATCGCCAGAAGCATCCAACCCGCGCCGCCAATCCAGGCGCAGATAACGCGCGCCTTGTCGCCCAGCACAATCTCGGCCGAATCGGTGAGGTCGTAGCTGCGGCCAAACACCATGCAGACGGCAAAGAACAGCGATGGCAGCACGACCGACGGACGCCAAGCGTCACCGCGACCAAAGAACACATAGCGAAACGGCAGCGTGAGCAAACAGGCAAGTGCGAGCAGCATCACTGCATCGGTATGGCCGGCAAACGAGAGAAGTACCTCGTAGCACACATAGAGCGCGCCCGTCGCCTTGGGGTCGATTGCCAGGACCGCGTTGCTCGACACCGGGGCGGGATCGATGGAAAACGCCGTAGTCGCCAGCAGGGCGAGCAAAAATGCGATGAGCGTCTGCTTGACGGGATAGCGCTTAAACCAAACGATGCGGGCGGCGTCGCGCGCAGCCGTTGCGGAGAGGTCGGAATCCTTCACAGTCCGAATAGCCTTTCTAGAAACCTGCCAAAAAGGGACAGGTTTATTTTGGCAGGTTTTATCTGGGAAAACGTTACGGTTCTGTCATTATTGCCCAGCGAACCGCCACAAAGGTGCCTGTCCCCTTTGTGGCGGTATGTGGT
>USHS01000006.1 GCA_900554585.1 uncultured Collinsella sp. | reverse complement strand
TGAGCATCTCACTCAGATAATTCAATGGTGCTCCCCATCATTATTCCTCCGGACGCGGCCGCGCGTGCGGCGTCCGGGGGCTTCTGGATATGTATACGCATGCGCGGGCGGCACGCCGCTCGACGCTTACACCCCGTGCATGCGCAAAAAGCACCTGCATGGGGTCATCGACTGTATGGTCGAGGTTTGGATTTCACCTGTAACCTTTCTCTTGACCCTCATTAACCGCAGTAACTATAGCATCAGCATCGCCCTGCGGCATCGAATTTATGCGCTGCACATTGCAGGCATACCAAACGCTGACGTATCCGTGACATAGCCATTGGGGACGTTCTTAAACGACTACCCAATGACTACTCTGTGGTGTCATCGTCCTCGGCAAGTTGGGGGAACACGGCGTCCTTGGGCATGGTGACCTTCGTCAGCGAGGTGAGCTTTTTGCTCAGCGACGTGTCCGTCTTGACCAGGTCGCTGAGCGTCACGATCTTGTAGCCGTCGGCGACAAGACCGTCGATAATCTGCGGCAGCGCCTCGAGCGTCTGCTCGGCGCATTCGTCTCTATCGGTGAGCAGCACGATATTGCCCGGCGTCACCGAATCGAGCACCGTTGAGACCTGCTCGTCGGCACCGTTGAGCAGCCAGTCGCCCGAGTCAATATTCCACGAGACCACGGCGGAGACCAGGTCCATCGCATCAATCCAGTTTTGCTCGTCAAAGGCAGCGTAGGGAGCACGCAGCAGCATCGTCTTCACGCCGGTCGCCGACTTAATCGCATCGGTGCCTTTCGTGATCTGCTCGCGTACCGCCTCACGGTCCTTGCCCTTGAGCGAATCGTCGCTGTAGCTGTTGGATCCGATTTCGCACCCGGCATCGACAATCGCCTTGGCCGTGGCGGACGAGGCCTCGACCGCATCGCCCGAAAGGAAGAACGTCGCGGTGACGCCCTTTTCCTTGAGTACCTGCAAAATCTGCTTGGTCGCACCGCTCGGACCCTCGTCAAACGTCAGCGCCACGTACTTTTCGTTGCCCTTGGGCGCCACGCTGGCGCACGCAACGACGCAATCGGTGGCGGGCACAACCTCGCCGCGGTCCTGCGTCTTGCCCGACTGCTCACCAACCCACACCTCGGAGCGGCCCTGAACGCCCCACGTCTGCACATACTCGATAGCACCCGTGCCCTCGACCTTGAGCTTGGGCTCGATAACCGTAGCCTGAACCTCATGCTTCTCGTAGGTGTTACGGCCATCCTTGACCGTCACCTTCTCGCCACCCTCAAGTTCGCGGCTATCCCATTTGCCCTGTTTTATGCGCTTGCCGTCAACCTTCACCGACAGCCTTTCGCCCCCGTGACGCTTGAGCACGCTGTCGTCGACGGCCAGCAGGTCGCCCGCGTCATAGGTTTCGGTCAGCCCCTGGTCGTCGATAAGATTCTGCAGCGTAGAGCCCACGCGCACCGCGGTCTTTTGTCCGTTGAGCTCCACGTCCACGCTGCGGTTGACGTAGCCCACGACGGCAGCGATAAACAGCACGAGCGCGCAGCCCACGGCGATGAGCGCATAGGGTAGACGGGATGGACGGCGGGGCGAGCGCCCGTTGCCAATGCGCGCGCTGCGGTCGCTAAAACCGCGGCTATGGTTGAGGTACATCGCGCCGGGCTTACGGCGGCGTTTGCGCTGGCCGCTGGGCAGCTGCCCCAAGTCGCGGCGCGCCGTCGGACGCGCACCGGAGTGCCCGTTTAAGTTGGATCCGTTTTGGCGCATGTGCCCTCCCCCATAAACACAGCGAGCCGGAGCAACATGTCTCCGGCTCGCCTCCCATCATTTGGTACGTCGCTATTTGCTAGCTTTTGACGAGCCCCCGCTCGCCTTTTGGTATTCGTCCTTAAAGGCCTTGAACATGCCGCGCGTCTTGCCGAGCTGCTTGCCCAGCGCACGACTGCCCTTGTCCACGGCGACCGATCCCTTGTCATCGAGCACCTTGGCGCCCTTTTTGACCTTATCGCCCACCACGACACTGGCCTCGGCAGCCTTGGCGGCCGCGCCGCCCGAATACCCGAGTGCCTTGACCTCGTCCGAGACGATCATCGCGCCGTTCTCGTAGCCGCGCAGCATCGTCGGCGGCACCTGCGTGTCACCGACAAGCACGCTCGAAGCGGCACCGGCGGTCACATAGAACATCTGAACGATGCCCGAGCGCGGCTTGAACTCCACGTCCGAACAATAGCCCACGACGTCGCCTGATTCCGTGCGCACGTCCATACCGACCCAGATGATGCAATCGTCCAGGTTGATGTCGAGGCGCTTGGCAGCGGCGGCATCGTACGTGTCCTTGACGTCATCGACCGCAATGGCGCCCTCGTAGACACCAATGGCGTCGAGCGCTACGAATCGGTCGGGGCGCTCGATCATGCCCGCGATATCGGACTGGCGGACCATAAAGCCGACCACGCGCGTACCGCCCGGAGTAAAGACCGGAAAGTGAATCTTTCCGAGCTTTTTAGGGCTGCGCGGCGTGCCGTCCTTTTTGGTGCGCTTGTCCTCGGTAGGCTTGCGATAGATCTTGGCGCCGACAAAATCCCCGGCGCGCATTATGCCTCGGTCGAGGGCTCCGCAGCCTCGGTATCAGCCTCGACGGCGTTCTCGACCACGACGTCGGCGGCAGGCGTCACGTTGCCGCCCGAAATGGCGTCGTTGAGCTGCTCGCGCAGCTGGTCCATGCGCTCGCGGGCCAGGTCGACCTTGGCGCGCAGGTCATCGGTCTTGGCGTCGACCATCGGGCCAAAGTCATTCACCGCAGCACGGGCCTCCTCGGCGCTGTGCTCGTAGGTGTCGCGCATATTGTCCCAGGCGTCGTTGGCGATATCGGCAGCCATGGCGCGGGTCTCGGCGCCCGAGCGCGGGGCCAGAGCAACGCCGACAATAGCGCCGGCAGCGGCACCAAAAAGCGCGCCGGAGACAAAGCTGAAAGTCTTACCCATGATCATTCCTCTCCTGCGGGCACGTCGGTGCCCACCGTTTGAATGCTGTCCATTATACCCGCAGCGCATCACTTGCCGCTCCGCTCATCTGCGTACGGCAAAGGCGCAGGTACGTGATGGTGATAAACGCGTAGGCCTACTCCTGGGGCATAGCCGGCATGGCCACCGTGGCACCCGGGTCCTCGCCGGCGCCGTCCACGAGCGGCAGACCGCCCTCATGCGCAGGTCCTGCCGGAACCGTCGCCGCACCGCCAAAGACGGCAGCGGAGGCCTCGTGGTTCTCGGCAACCGCGCCCTCGGTATCAATCGCCACCTGGGGCTCGTCGTCAAAGTTGGGGACGCCCTGGGGCTCGGCGGGAACGGGCTCGGCGGTCGCATCGGCAACGGGCTCGGCGTCGACCGGCACATCGCCCTCGTCAGCGCCCTCGTCCTCGGCAGCATCTTCGCCGTTCGCAGCGGCGACGGCCTCGTGAGGATCCTTGCCCTCGGCCTCGGCGCGCATGCCCAGTACCAGGTTGCGCAGGCCCGCGACCGTGCCCTCCACGTCGGGGGCAGGCTGGTCGGCGTGCAGGTACGCCCAGTCCATCATAAAGGTTGCCGACGACAGCGCACCGATGGCCAGCGCGTCGTCGGGGCACGAAAGCTCAACCTCAAAGACGCGCTCGTCGTGCTCGCTTACGCGCGTGCGGCCGCACGAGATGCTACCGGCAAGACCGGTCTCGTTCATGAGCTCGACCGTCACATGCTCAAGCAGATGGCAAAGCTCGGTCTGGCCCATGCAGTCCTGGAACTCGCGACCGGAATCACCCAGGCACAGGTGCTTGGCAATCGCCGGCACCAGGTAATACACGCGCGCCGTGGCCTCGATATCCTCCGAGGTCATGAGCGGCATGCCGGGGTTCACCAGCACATGCGCGCAGATCTTGTCCTCGCTGACGGTGACCTTAAGGATGTTGAACAGGCCTGCCATAACTCTCCCCTACTCTTCCTTGCCCTACTCGTCGCCATCGTGCGGATCCACAGAGCCCGCACCCGACGTCGCCGGCTTCTCTGCCGAAGACTCGGAATCCTTCTTATCGGTTTCGGCCGGAGCGATCACGCGGATGAGCGAGATGCGCTGGCCACGCATCGACTGCACCTTGAACTTGTACCCTGCAACCTCAAACACCTCTCCGATGTCGGGCACCGAGTCGCAAAGCTCCAAAATCCAGCCGGCGATGGTCTCATAATCATCGCTTTCCTCGAGCGGCCAACCAAGCTCAATCGCGTCATCGCACGAAAAACGCCCATCAACGAGCCACTCGCGGCGCGAAAGGCGCGTGAGATACTTGTTGTCGGGGTCGAACTCGTCCTCGATCTCGCCGACGATCTCCTCGACGATGTCCTCGATGGTGATAATGCCGGCCGTACCGCCGTACTCGGCCACGACCACCACGATCTGGTCGTGAGAGGTCTGCATCTCGGACAGCAGCGGCAGGATGTCCTTGGTGTCGGGCACAAAGGTGGCGTCGCGCAAAAAACCGGCGATGGGCTGGTCGCCCTTGCCGTCGAGCGCGGGCTGAATCAGGTCCTTGATGTGCGCAATGCCGGCGACGTTGTCGGGATCCTCGTGATAGACGGGGATGCGGCTAAAGCCGGTCTGGCGCATGGTGGACAGCACGTCGGCGACCGTCTCGTCGTCCTCGCACATGGTGGTGTCCACGCGCGGCACCATGACCTCGCGGGCAACGGTGTCGCCCAGGTCGAAGATCTCGTGGATCATGCGCTTTTCCTCGTCGAGCAGGTCGTCCTGCTCCGAGACCATGTACTTGATCTCTTCTTCCGAGACGTTCTGGCGGTCGTCGGCACTCTTGATGCGCAGGATGCGGGCCAGGCCATCGGAGCAAGCGCCAGTCAGCCACACGAGCGGACGGGCGATCTTCTGGAACACGGAAAGCGGGCCCACGACCTGCTTGGACACGCCCTCGGCATTGGCCAGGCCGATGCGCTTGGGGACGAGCTCGCCGATCACGATGGATACGAAGGCGACCGCGACGGTGATGATGACCGGCGCCAGGCCGCGCGCGATGGCGGAGAGCGGCGCGATGCCAAAGCTCATGAGCCACGTGGCGAGCGGGTCGGACAGACTCGTCGAGGCGACGGCGGACGAGGCGAAGCCCACGAGCGTAATGGCAACCTGGATGGTGGCGAGCAGCTGGTCGGAGTCGGCAGCCAGCTTAATGGCACGCTCGGCGCGCTTGTCGCCTTCCTCGGCCTCGTGCTCCAGCACGGCGCGCTTGGCCGTGGTGAGCGCCATCTCGGACATAGAGAAGTAGCCGTTGATGAGGGTCAAAACGAGGGTGGTGATAAGGGAGATGGTTATGTCCATCGGGAGTTTCTCGAACCTCCAAGATTCGGGACGTCGGATTAAAACGTTGACGGCGGATACGGCAATTGCGCCGGCGCCCAAACAAGGACGCGAGCGCGCAGGCGTGGTCGCTAGATTACGAAGAGGATCACCGCCATGAACTGGAAGATACTGCCGGCGAGCACCCACAGGTGAAACACGCTGTGCAGGTAGCGCACGTTTTTGGCGATATAGAACGGCACGCCCACGGTGTAGCACACGCCGCCGACGGCGAGCAGGGCGAGTGCCACGGGGTTGAGCAGCGACACGAGCTCGGGCAGCTTAAAGACAACGAGCCAGCCCATCAGCAGGTAGACCAGGCCGCTTACCCAGTGCGGTTGACGCTCGCGTAGGAAGCACTCGAGGGCGATGCCGATAATGGCGATGGCCCATACGGCAAAGAACAGCGCAGGGCCGCCGTCGTTTGCGAGCGTGATAAGGCAAAACGGCGTATAGCTGCCGGCTATGAGCAGGTAGATGCAGCTGTGGTCGATGATGCGAAACACGCGCTTGGCGCGCGCGGGCTGAATCGCGTGGTAGAGCGTGGAGGCTAGGTATTCGAGAATAATGCTGACACCATAGACAATCGCCGCGGCCATGTGGGCCGGGCCTCCGCCGCGCAGGGCAGCGAATACGATCAGGAGCACCAGGCCCGCGATACCCAGCAGGCAGCCGACACCATGGGTGACGGAGTTCATGATCTCCTCGCCCACCGTGTAGTGTGGAACGGCCGCGGTCTTGGGTCGCGGCTTAGAACTGTCGCTCGAATCGGACATGCCGGTTACATCCTCCAACGTAAAGAGTTCTCAACACTATATCAAAGCGTCTAGGTACGTGCGAAATTTGCACCATACGTGACCCTTTGTTTACCCATTCTTTGCCTGTTGACGCATCAACGGCGAACGTCCATAATGCGCTTGCATTAAATGTTGATGTATTAACATCTTATAGGAAAGCTTCTTATGTCTCAAAACGCACGTTCCCATCGAAAGCTCAAGATAGCCGGCGTCGTTGCGCTGGTGCTCGTTGTCGCGCTGTTGGGGTTTGCCGGCAACTTCTTGTTCGACTTTGCCCTGAATCCCCAAGCGCCCTACACCATGAAGATGATGCAGGACAGCAAGGACGCCGAAAAGGGCGAGCAGATGGACGCCGAGGAGGGCGAGGCGCGGGCGTGGTTTAAAGAGAACCGCGAGAGCAGCAGCCTCACCGCGGACGACGGGACTGAGCTCGCCGCCTGGTATTTTGCTGCGTCGGAGAGCACGCACGACTACGCAGTCTGCCTGCATGGATATACCAACGAGCCCATCGGTATGGCCCGATACGTCAAGCGATTCCACGACCGCGGCATGAACGTACTCGCACCCGCCGCCCGCGCCCACGAGCGCTCCGGCGGCGACTATATCGGCATGGGCTGGCCCGAGCGCCTCGACATCGTCGCATGGATCGAGCGAATCGTTCAGGCTGACCCCGAGGCGCGCATCCTGGTCTTTGGCGAGTCGATGGGTGCGGCAACCGCCATGAACGTCGCGGGGGAATCTCTGCCCGCAAACGTGAAATGCATTATCGAGGACTGCGGTTATACGAGTGTTTGGGACGAGTTTTCTCTGCAGCTCAAGGACGTGTTCGGCCTGCCCAGCTTTCCCTTGCTCGATGTAGCAAACTTAGTGTGCAACGTGCGCGCAGGCTACGACTTTCATAAGGCGAGCAGTATGGAGCAACTCGAACACGCGACAGTTCCCATGCTGTTTATCCACGGCGACCAGGACACCTTTGTACCGTACAGCATGCTCGACCAAAACTACGACACGTGCGCCAGCAAGGTCAAGCAAAAGCTCACTATCCATGGCGCCACCCACGCCAAGAGTGCGCAAGTTGACCCCGAGCTCTACTGGAACACAGTCGACAACTTCCTCGACAAGAATTTTTAGGCAAAAAGCAACGTCTGGGGTTTTGTTGCCAAAAATCGGTTTGTAGTCGGCGGTATTCGATTTTTCACCGCACTTCTGAAAAGCCGCCCGCAAGCGTTGTGCTCGTGGGCGGCTTTTGCTCAACTTACGCTATAAAGGCGCTTATTTTGTCCAATAGATAGGCGCTACTTGACCTCGATGAGCTCGTACTCGCTCGTGCCCAAGCCGATCTTCTCGGCATGCGCGATGCACACGCGCCAGTCGGTGTCGGGATGCGTAATGCAGAAGGGGTCGTGCGCCTGCTCGCCCTCCAGATGCTCGTGGTTATGCTCCATCTTGGCCGCGCTATCGGTGAGCTCGGTGTTGGGCAGCGGCTCGGACGCCATGACGGCATCGGCGCAGGCCTGGTCGATGGCGACCGGGTCGAAGCTCGCGAACATGCCGATGTCGTTGACGATAGGTGTGTCGTTTTCGGGATGGCAATCGCAGTTGGGGCTGATATCCATGGCAAGCGAGATGTGGAAGCTCGGGCGGCCGTCGACGACGGCCTTGGTGTACTCGGCGATCTTGCAGTTGAGCACGTCGGCCGCGGCGTCATAGCCGGGCTTGATGCAGTCCTGGTTGCATGCCGCAATGCAGCGGCCGCAGCCCACGCAGCGATCGTGGTCGATGGCAGCGACGTGGACCGTGCGGGTGTTGCCGTTGGCAAGCTCGCGCTCGCGGGTGTCGTCGAACGAGATAGCGTTGTGTGCGCAGATCTTTTCGCAGGCACGACAGCCAATGCAGTGCTCGGCCGCGACGTTCGGCTTGCCGGCGGCATGCTGCTCCATCTTGCCGGCACGGCTGCCGCCGCCCATGCCCAGGTTCTTCATGGCGCCGCCAAAACCGGCCTGCTCATGACCCTTAAAGTGGGTGAGGCTGATCACGATATCGGCATCCATGAGCGCCTGACCGATCTTGGCCTCGTGCACGTACTCGCCGCCCTCGACCGGGACGAGCGCCTCGTCGGTACCCTTGAGGCCGTCGGCAATAATGATCTGGCAGCCCGTGGCATACGGGGTAAAGCCGTTCTGATAGGCGGTATCGATGTGCTCGAGCGCGTTTTTGCGGCTACCGACATAGAGCGTATTGCAGTCGGTGAGGAAGGGCTTGCCGCCCAGCTCCTTGACGACATCCGCGACGGCGCGGGCGTAGTTGGGGCGCAAAAAGCTCAGGTTGCCCAGCTCGCCAAAGTGAATCTTGATGGCGACGAACTTGTTCTCAAAGTCGATCTGCTCGATACCGGCGTGACGGATGAGGCGCTTGAGCTTGTCGAGCTGGCTCTCGCGAGCATGCGTGCGCAGGTTGGTGAAGTACACCTTGGCGGGTGCTGCGGGTGCAGTTGCGGTCATAGATATATCCCCTCGGTCTATATGGCGTTACAGACATAAGGGATGGTACCCATTGAAGTAGGGTCGAAGTCAAGCACAGAAACGGAAGCACCTAGTCGTTGGGGACAGTCTTAAATGACCACTCTTGCTGGGCGCCTGCTGCTGGGTCGCCATCGCCTGTGTGAGCCTGGGCATGCAGCACGTCATCGGCATCTGGCAGGAAAGGCGTCGCGTGGGACAAAATCCCCCGTCCCAAAATGCGTGTGATGTGTGGTCGGCCTAGGTGGGCTTGCGCGCAACCAGGTGGGCGCGGAAGCCTTTCTGCGCCTCGAGCTTGAGCGGGAGGAATCCGGCCCTCTCGGCGAGCGCGCGAAGCTCGGACACCTTGCAGATCCGGACATCGCCGTGACCCGCGAGGCGCGCCAACGGCAGCTCAAAGGTGTTCATGAGCCATACCACGAAGTCGCTCGACGTGTAGTCGCGGAGAATCAGGCGCCCGCCGGGGCGCAGGACTCGGGCCGCCTCGGCGAAGAACCTCTCGGGGTGCGGATAGTGATGGAAGCTGTTGGAGCAGAGCACGGCGTCGAAGCTTTGCGGCTCGAAGGGCAGGGCTTCGGCGTCCCCGACGACGAAGCGGACGTTCCCGAGCTGCTTGGCGCATGCCGCCTCGATCATTTTGGGCGTGAGATCGAGCCCCGTCAGGTGCTTGCCCGGGTATTCCCCGTGCAGCAGCTCCAGGACTGTTCCGGTTCCGCACCCCACGTCGAGCACGTCCTCGAACGGCTCGAGCGCGAGCTCCTCGAGCATTTGCGGATAGTCGTCCTTGCACATCTCGTAAATGCCGGCATGGCCGGATTCGTAGACCTTTGCCGCCTCGGTGAACTCCTTGATGGAGAGCTGCTTGAGCTCCTCTGCCGATCTTGCCATGGGTCTCCTTCTGTTCGGGGAAGTCTGACGTTGCGCGCGTTTGCCCACGTCGGGCCTGGCGGGCAAATAACGCGGGGGCACCCTTCCTTCGGTTCGTGCCCCCGCGTGCGGGCGGTTCTCTATTCCTGAACCTTGAGCGCCTCGGAGAGGCTCACGCGCTTGATGGAGCGCGTGTGCAGCAGCGCCACGACCAGGTAGGTCACAAAGCCAATGCCCACGCACGCCGTCATGGACCAAGCGGGCACGTAAATCTCGATATTGCCGTTGTAGGCGAGCAGCATCGAGCGGAAGATGGCCGTGAGCGAGCCAATAATGACCGGCAGGCTCAGCACGAGCGACACCACCACGCACAGTGTGATCGAGCGGATGTACAGATGCGAGATCTCGCTATCGCGATAGCCAAAGACTTTCATGTAGCTGATCGAACGGGCACTGTGGTCGATCACAGCCTTGGTCAGCAGGTACATAAACAGCAGGAAGATAAACACCGCGAGCCCGATCATCATTCCGATCATTTTGCTCATCATGCCGATGAACTGGTCGCCCACGGCGCGCATGTCGTCGGGCGTGGTGTCGCCGGCAAAGTAACGAGCATCGAGGTTGAGCTTCTCGTCGCTCACATAGCCGTTGAAGTACGCGGCATCGTTGTCGAACAGCTCGTTAAAGTCGTCGATACTCATATAGATATTCATGTCCGACTTGGAGCCCCAGGCGCAGTCCTTGCCCGCGTACTCAAGGGCATAATGCTCGCCCTCGTACTTGTCGCCGAGCGTGACCTTCTGGCCCTCGCTCCAGCCAAACTTATCGAGCAGACCGCCGCCAAAGACGACGCGCCCATCGCCGACGTTGAGGTCTTTCCAATAGCGCGAATCGGGCGAGATGCCGTAGACGGAAATCGTCTCCTGCCCATTTCCGTCGCCACGGTCGTATTGCAGCTGGTAAACGGCGTATTTCTCGGCCTGTGCGATTGCGCCCGCGCCGTTGTCAGTCGTATTGACCGGGTGGATATCGTCGTTGTCAGCGTCGATCTTGGAGGCCTTGTCGATCAGGTCGATAGCCTCGTCGCGGTTGCAGCCGAGGGCATCGGCAAGATCGTCAAGGCGCGCGTAGAGCGCATCCTTCTTGTCCTGGACCTTGGCGAGCGCGTCCTGCGCTGCGGCCAGGCTCTCGGCAGACGGAGATGCGGTCGCGGCATCGGCTGCCGTCTGCGCCGCATCGGCCGCGTCGTCAAGCTCGTCATCGGCATCCTGGGCGGCGGAAAGCAGTGCACCGTCAACCGACTGCAAGCGCTCGAGTGCCGACCACTGCTCGCGCTCCTCGGCAGTGCCCTCGAGCTCCAGCGGCGCCTTGAGCGTGTACTGGTGCTCGGCGACCAGACTCGTCTCGAGGTTGTCGGCGTAGTGCGTCATCGTGGGCAGAATCGCCAGGCCAAAGAGCAGCAGCAGCGAGGCAAACGCGATGCCCACGAAAAGCGTGGCGAAGTTGCCCAGGTTGCGCAGGAAGATACGCAGGCGGAAACGGGAAACAAAACCCATGCGCTCCGGCAGCTGCAAGCCGCGCTTGGTGCCCGACTTGCCGCTCGCTTCGTGACGAAGAAACTGCAGCGGCGTCTTGCCCATCTTGCGAAGCAGGCCCACCAGCGTGATGAGGATGAGCGCAGCGGCGGGGACCACGGCGCACTTCACAAAGATCTCCCAGCTCCAGTACACCTGGAAGGGCGGCAGGCTGTACGAACCGTAATAGAGGCCTCGCATGGGCTCGGTAAAGAACGCAATGCCGAGCGCGGTGCCCAAAAGCGCCGCGAGCACGCCCACGATGGCGGGAAGCGTCAGGTAGTGCAGGACGATCTCGCGACGGCGATAGCCGCTGGCGAGCAGTGTGCCGATGATGGCGCTCTCCTCCTCGATGGTGGCGTCAGTGAGCACCACAAAGACAAACGCCATGATCACGATGATGATGTCGAGCAGCGTCATCCACATCATGGAGTCGCCGTCTACGTCGTCGCGCGCATAGCCAATGCCCTGGTTGGAATCGGCATCGATCAGATCGTCCACGCGCGCATCGGCGTCGGTCAGTGCCTCGACCATATCTTGCTCGGCGTCGATGCGATCCGCGGTGGGGAGGTCGCGATCGGCAAAGGCGAAGGAGTAGGTGTAGGCAGGTGCGCCACCGGCATCCTCGAGCGCGGCAAAGCCAGCATCGGTGACCTCGGCCACGCCGTACGTGATGGTGTTCACCGTAAAGTCCGAATTGTTGAGGAACAGCGCTTGGCTATCGGGCTGGGTCATGATGCCGCAGATGGTGTAGGTGCGACCCTCGAGCTCGACTTTATCGCCCACGGCAAGGTCGTTGTTGGTGGCAAAGACGCGGTCGATAGCCACCTCATCGTCCGTCTTGGGCTCCTTGCCCTCACAGTAGGACGCGATATCGACCTTGGTGCGGTGCGCATAGGTGCGCAGCGTGCGCTTGGTGCCGTCGTCGCCAGACACCTTTTTGATGATGGCGTCGATGGAGAAATTCTTGTAGAGCGTGACGCCGCCGACGTCCTCCGCCGCGTCTTCGGCAGCCTTGAGCTGCTCGTCGGTGGCCTCGAAAGAGGTGGTCACGCGGCCGTCCTCAATCGTGTACGCATCGCGCATGTCGTCGATAAGACAACCGATGGAATGCGCCGCGAGCAAAAAGCCCGAGGTAAGGGCGATGCTTCCGCACATAAGCAAAAAGATGCCCAGGTACTTGCCGATATTGCGGCGCAGCTCGCGCGGGAGACGTTTTGCGAGAGGTGTCATGGCGCCGCCTACCAATCGAGCTCGGCGGCCGCGACGGGCGACTCGTTGAGCTCATCCTCGACGATGCGCCCGTCGCGCAGGCGCAGCACGCGATTGGCCATTCGCGCGATGGCGGCATTGTGGGTGACAATGATGATGGTGCAGCCGTAGGTGCGGTTGACATCCTCCATGAGCTGCAGGATTTCCTTGGACGTCTTATAGTCGAGCGCACCCGTGGGCTCGTCGCACAGCAGCAGGCCTGGGTTTTTGACGAGCGCACGGCCGATGGCGCAGCGCTGCTGCTGGCCGCCCGAGACCTGGCGCGGGAACTTGTTGCGGTGCTCGTAGAGACCCAGCGAACGCAGCAGGTCGTCGATGTTGAGCGGCTTTTTGGACAGGTGCGCCGTGACCTCGATGTTCTCCTTGATGGTGAGATCGGGCACCAGGTTGTAGAACTGGAAGACAAAGCCCAGCTCACGGCGGCGATACTCGCCCAAGTCGGTAGGCTTGAGCACGGTGAGGTCGCAGCCGTCCACCAGAATAGAGCCGGCGTCGGCATCCTCCAGGCCGCCGATCAGGTTAAGAAACGTGGACTTGCCCGAGCCGGAGGGCCCCAGCATGACGCAGATCTCGCCGCGGTTGATGGACGTGTCAATGCCGTCGAGCACCGTCAGACGCGCATCACCGTCGCCGTAGTGCTTTTTGAGATCCTTAACCTGGACGTAGGCTTCCTGCGTTGCCATGGTATCCCCCATTGTTAGCCCCGTACTACTTTATGAGATAATAGTAAACCTTGGCGAACTATTTTGGGGCGAGGCCTGAAATTAATTTTAGATTAGTCACTGGGGACGCTCTTAAACGACCAGGTGGCTAGGCGCGGGATTTGGCGCGTGCGAGGGCCAGGCCTACGGCGGCGATGGCGACGGCGAAGAGCACCGTAACGCCCAGGTCGCAGGCGATGTCCCCCAGCACGGCGGACGTCAAATCCGAGGCGAGCGCCTTGCCGATCGCGTCGTTCACCCAAAACGTCGGCACAAAGTGCGCCACGGTCTGCACGGCCGAGCCCATGAGCGACAGCGGCATCCAGGCGCCGCCCAAAAACGTCATGAGCATGCCAAGCAGGTTGCCCACACCGTTGAGCAGCTCCTCGCGCGCACCCAGGCTCGAAAGCGCAAAGCCAACGGCCAGCGGCGTGCACGCCAGGGCAAACGTCGCCACCAGCGCCAGGCACACACGGCCCACGCCAACCTCGGCGACCGCGCCGGCAAAGCCCACGACACCCATCATGCTCGACACAAACCAGATACAGACGGTGAGCACGGCGGCGGCCGCGAACACGGCAAGCGAACGCTGGCGCTCGGAGATTGGGCCGGCATCCATACGACGCACGCGCTCGGGCTCGTTCATACCCGAGAACACCAGCCCCACTGACACGATGACCGACGAGATAATCGCGTATGCACCAAAGTTGAAATACGACTCGAGCGTGGCGGCAGCAGTCGAGTCGACCCTGACCTGCTCGATCTCGACCTTGGCACGCTTCGCGGCCGCATGTTCGGCAGCCTTGGCGACGTCGCCGTTGGAGGCGGCGGGCTCAAGTGCGGCCGCAGCGCCCGCGAGCGAGATCCAGTGCGAGGTCTCGGCAGACGAAAGCGCCGCCGCCATGGTGCCGGCACCGTAGGTCACATCGAGCTTGGGCAGAGACTCCCCCGCGCGGGCGGCTGCAACGAGGTCGCCCTCAAACCCCTCCGGGATAAAGAACACGCAGTCGGCACTACCCTTGGCGCTGTTGCTCTTGGAAAGCGCGTCCGCAAGGTCGTACGTGTCGTCGCCGACGCCCGTGACCAGGTCAAAGCGTGAGCCCAGGTGCTTGGTAAGCGCACGCGAAAGGTCGCTGTCGTCGCGGTCGACCACGATCACGTTGGCGTCGTAGGGCTTATACTCGGTGAGCTGCGACGAGTTCCAGCTCACCGATGCCGCGATAAACACACCCATGAGCGAGATGAACACCGTATAGATAAGCAGATAGAGCGGGTGCGCGAGCGCCATGCGAAGCGCAGTCTTAAAGGTGCTCATAGCGGCTCCTTCCAAAGATCAGCGTGGCGGCGGCAACGAACAGCAGCGCCATAAGGACCAGTGCGCCGGCGCGAACAGCAAAGGGGCCCAGGTCCTCAAAGAAATACAGGCGATTGAACATGTCGCAGATGAGCTTGACGGGGTTGAACCAGCACTCGGCCGGGCAGGCGCGGGCGACGTCGTCGGCAAGCGCCATCGCCGGCTCGCCGTAGAGACCTGCGAACAGGGCGCACGTGGTGGCAAAGCCCGTGAGGATGCCCGACTTGGACGCCTTGCCGCCCTTAACGGGAAGCGTGCCCACAAAGAGTCCCAAGCCCGTGGCGGCAAGCGCGGAAGCGGCGCCGCCCACCAAACACAGCCCCTCGCGCCCGCCAAAGTCGACGCCTACGACCAGGCGCACGTAGCCAATCGCGATCGCCATCGAGGCGAAGGAGACCAGCCACGAGCCGACAAAGATGCCAGCCAGCGACGCCGTCTTGGAAAGGCCGCCCACGCAGCGGCGCGCGCCAAGGCCCGACAGATTGGGTTGTAAATCGACGACGCTCAAGGCGGCAAACTCGGCAGACATCATCGCGACCAGGCCAAAGAGCGCGTAATAGTAGATGACCGTGCCGTCGGGCGTGGTGCGTGTCAGGCTTACGCGGCGGGTGCCGCCCTCGAGCGACAGGGCGCGCGCAACCGCCTCCGAGTCGGCGAGCGCCGCCGGGTTGTCTTGGGCAATCTGGGACATGAGCTCGGCATTTTGTGTATACGAGCTTGCCACCGTCTCCAGGATGCTGCGATCGGTGAGCACCGACGACGCACGTGAGTTGTCATAGCTCGATAGCAGCGTGAGTTTGGGCGTGCCTTCGGCGTCAACCTTATAGATGCCCGCGACCTCGCCGGCCTTAAGCGCACGGTTCGCGGAGGCCGCGTCGTCGTACTCGTGGATCTCGAGCAGTTGATCGTCGCCCTCCTCGTCGAGCGACGTCGCCACGTCCTTAAAGGTCGAGACGGCCCAAGCCTCATCCGCTACGACGGCCACCGGCACCGGTTCGACCGTGCCGTCGGAGCTGAGGTTCGCAAACATAAACATGAACATCGTGGAAAGCGCGATGGGAAAGAGAGCGCCCCAGACCCACGTACTCGGCCGACGCAGCAGCGTCTTGACCGTGGTGATGATAGTGTTGAACATAGCTGCCCCCTAGTCGCGCAGCTCGCGGCCGGTGATCTCGAGGAACACGTCGTTGAGGGTCGGCGGCTCGCTCCACACGCGGCCGAGCGCCACGTCGGCGGCGCGCAGCGTGTCGAGGATGTCGACCAGATTGTGCGGGCTCGCCTCACAGGTGCAGACGAGCTCACCGCCGGACAGCTCGACCGAAAGCACGTGCTCGAGAGCATGCAGGCGCTCAACCGTGGCGGGCTCGACGGCGCCGACCTCGACGGTCACGCGCTCGCCCATCTGTATCATGCGCTTGAGCTCGTCGTTGGTGCCCTGCGCCAGCACGCGGCCGCCGTCCATGATCATGATGCGGCTGCAAATCTGCTCGACTTCCTCCATGTAATGGCTGGTATACACCACTGTGGCGCCCTCGTCGCGCAGGCGGCAGATGCCCTCCAGGATGGCGTTGCGGCTCTGCGGGTCGACCGCCACCGTGGGCTCGTCAAAAAAGATGAGCTCGGGCCTGTGCGCGATACCGCAGGCGATGTTAAGGCGGCGCGCCAGGCCGCCCGAGAGCTTGCCGGGGCGGAACTTGGTAAAGTCGCCCAGCCCGACAAAGTCGATCGCCTCGTCCACCAGCGCGCGGCGGCGCTTGCGGTCGTTGACGTAGAGGCTGCAGAAATAGTCGATGTTCTCACGCACGGTGAGCTCGTCGAACACCGCCACCTGCTGTGGCACCACGCCGATGCGGCGCTTGAGGTCATAGCGGGCGGGCGTCATGGGCTCGCCGAACAGCTCGATGGTACCTTTGTCGTAGGCGAGCAGCTGCAGAATGCAGTTGATGGATGTGGTCTTGCCCGAGCCGTTGGGGCCCAGCAGGCCAAAGATCTCGCCGGGGGCGATGCTCAGGTTAAAGTGGTCGAGCGCAATAAGGTCGTCGTAGCGCTTGACGAGGTTTTCGACGTGGACGATGTCTGTCATGAGGCGGCCCTCCTGTTGATTGCGGCCCGGTACGATTGCATCATCGCAGGAGCCGCCGGCGCGCGCCAGTGAGCTTTGTCACGAGTGCGAGGCTTGGCCGTGCGAACCGCCGACGCCCCCGCTTTGCCGCGCGGGAGGAATGTCACGGTTGCGCAGGCGGTCCCTCCACCACGCGCGGCTTCGCGTACAATACCCGTATGAACAGGCTTTTCGACAAATCGATCGTGCTGGCGTGCTGCATCGCAGCCGCCACGGGCCTTGCTGTGGACGCTCGCCTGGTCGCGGCGTTTTGCCTTGGCGTTATTGCCACCTCGCTGGCCGAGCTCGCGCAGAAGGAACGCACGCGCCGCACAAGCGAGGCCGCGAGCTGCGCTTACATCATCGCGGCCGTCTTCGTGCCGCCGTTTGTGCCGTTTGCACCTCTCGCCCTCTATGACATCGCGCGACGCGTGCGCCGCGAGCACGCCTGGGTCGCGCTGGGCATTGGCTCCGTCTTTGCTTTTGCGCTCGTCGCGGACCTTCGCGCCGATGCGCTCACCGCCCGAACGCTTCTGCTGACCGCCATCCTTTCGGTTGCCGCCACCTTGCTATCGCTACGCACCGCCCAGTTGGAGCGCGAGCAGCAGCGCATGCGCCGTACCCGCGACGAGCTGCAGGAACGTGCTCTGGCGCTCGAAGCACGCAACCGCGATCTTGCCGACCGCCAGGACTACGAAGTCGAGCTCGCGACGCTCGCCGAACGCGCCCGCATCGCGCGCGAGATCCACGATAACGTGGGCCACCAGCTCACGCGCGCCTCACTACAAGCCGAAGCCTTGCGCGTAGTCCATGCCGACGAGCCCGGCGTCGCCGCCGATTTCGCCGACGTCAAACGCACGGTTGACGAGGCGCTCCAGCTTGTGCGCGCCAGCGTCCACGCGCTCAACGACAACGCCGTCGACCTTTCCGTGCAGCTCGAACGTATTGTTGAAGGCGCACGCTCGGACGGCGGCCCGCAGATTGAGCTTGAAGTTTTGGCCGAACATGCGCCCGCAAACGTCGCCAACTGCTTTGCGGCGGTCCTGCGCGAGGCGCTCTCCAACACCATGCGCCACGCTTGCGCCCAGACCGTCACCGTACGATGCATGGAGCATCCGTCGTTTTACCAGCTCATCGTTACCGACGATGGCACGGGCGGGGTCCAAGCAAGCAGCCGCGGCGCCGCGGAGGGCATGGGGCTTGCCTCCATGCGCGAGCGCATCGAGGCGCTTGGCGGCACCTTCACCGCCGGCCCGCGTGCCGGCGCCGGCGGCTGGCGCGTGTTTGCCACCGTTCCCAAACAGCAAGGAGATGAGGACTGATGAGGCTCATCGTTGTCGACGACGACCGCTTGGTGGTCGATTCGCTCAAGATTATCCTGGGCGCCCAGCCGCAGATCGAAGTGGTGGGCACCGGTGCCAACGGCAACGATGCGGTTTCGCTCTATGCCGAACACGCGCCCGATATCGCACTGCTCGACATTCAGATGCCGGGGCGTGACGGACTTTCGGCGGCACGCGAGATCCTTGAGCGCGACCCTGCGGCGCGCGTGGTGTTTCTGACGACATTCTCGGATGACGAGTACATTGTGTCGGCGCTCAAACTGGGTGCCCGCGGCTACCTGATCAAGACCGATGTCGCCGCCATTCCTC
>USHS01000005.1 GCA_900554585.1 uncultured Collinsella sp. | reverse complement strand
ATCCCGTGAAAGGAGCCGCCCATGGCAGCAACTGAGCAGCTGTTCAACGTCCGTGAGCGCAAGCGTTTTGAGCGTCACGACATTTGGGAGCGCATTGCCGAGAACGGCACGATTTCCGCCGCCGTCATGGTGATCGCCGCCATCGCCGCCGTCATTTGCGCCAATACCGATGCCTACGAGGCCATCCATCACTTTTTGGAGACCCCGCTGTATGTGGGTCTGGGCAACCTTACGGCCGGTCTCACCGTTGAGCTTTTCGTCAACGACTTCCTCATGGCGATTTTCTTTTTGTTGGTGGGCATTGAGCTTAAGTACGAGATGACGGTCGGCGAGCTCAAGAATCCACGTCAGGCCATGCTTCCCATGCTGGCGGCCGTGGGCGGCGTCGTCGTTCCCGCCTGCATCTACCTGATCTTCAACCATGCCGGCGCCCACAACGGTTGGGCCATCCCCATGGCAACCGATATTGCCTTTGCGCTGGGCGTGCTGTCGCTTTTGGGCAACCGCGTGCCCAACGGCGTGCGCGTGTTCTTCTCGACGCTCGCCATCGCCGACGACCTCATCTCCATCGCCGCCATCGCCATCTTCTACGGTCAGAGCCCCAATCCGTTTTGGTTGGGCGCCGCCGCGCTGGTGACCTGCGCACTCGTGTGGCTCAACAAGACGCAGCATTACCGCCTTGCCCCGTATTCGGTACTGGGTCTGCTGTTGTGGTTCTGCATGTTCAAGAGCGGCGTGCACGCTACGCTCGCCGGCGTCATCTTGGCCTTTACCATCCCGGCCAAGTGCGGCGTCAAGCTCGATAGCCTCACCGATTGGTTGGGCGAGTGCCTGCCGCTGCTCGATGACCGCTACGACGACGAGGCGCACATCTTGGGCCAGCATGACTTTACCGTCTCGACCACCAGGGTCGAGCGCGTCATGCACCGCGTGACCCCGCCGCTCATCCGTATGGAGCGTCTGATCTCCACGCCGGTCAACTTTGTGATTCTGCCGATCTTTGCGTTCGTGAACGCACAGGTTCGCCTAGTGGGCGTGGACATGAGCACGTTGCTTACCGACCCGGTGACGCTCGGCGTGTACTTTGGCATGCTGCTGGGCAAGCCGATTGGTATCTTTGGCATGACGTTTGCCCTGGTTAAGTTTAGGGTCTGCGAGCTGCCGCATAACGTTAACTGGCACATGATTGCCGGTGTGGGCATTCTGGGCGGCATCGGCTTCACCATGTCGATCCTCATCAGCGGCCTTGCCTTCCCGACGGCCCAGTTTGAGGTTCTGGCTGCCAAGGCCGCCATCCTTGCTGGTTCTGTCACCGCTGCCGTGCTCGGCATGATCTACATGAGCGTGGTCTGCAAGCACCCCGCGCCCAAGAACGAGTAAAAGCACATACAAGTTTGAAAACGCCGCCTGTGAACACCATCACAAGCGGCGTTTTAGTCATTGGGGACGTTCTTAAATGACTAGGGCTATTCCACGGTGCCGTAGACGGCGCCCCAGCCGTGGGCGGCCAAGGCGGAGTTGAGCTGGTCGCAAAGTGACTGGCGGTCGTAGTAGCCGGGCGGTAAAAGGTTCACGATTTCCATGAGGTCGGGCGCCAGGTCCAAGATCTCGGCCTGCACGATGAGATCCAGGCGATCGATGGCGCGGCGGTCGTAAAACAGCCCGTCGACCAGGCGCTGCAGGTCGCCGAATTCCTCGGCCCTAAAAGAACCGTATTCCATAGTGCCTCCTTGGGCGCCCCATGCCGGCATGCGCGGCGATGTCGTAATTCATTGCGATGGACTTAATCTATCACGGCTTCATACCGTTGCGGCGGTGGCGGTCTATACTTAGACGAACTGCAACGTCCCGCTTCGCGAAAGGTCGCACACCCATGCAGACGATCTACCAGAAGATGGAAACCACCGAACTCGATGCCGCCATCGAGGCACTCAAAGCCGAGGTTGCCGAGGTCAAGGCCAAGGGCCTGGCGCTCGACATGGCGCGCGGCAAGCCGTCGCCCGCTCAGGTGGACATCTCGCGCCCCATGCTCGATATCCTCAATGCCGATGCCGATCTGCACGACGGCAACGTCGACTGCTCCAACTACGGTTGTTTTGAGGGCATTCCCTCGGCACGCAAATTGGCGGGGGAGTTCCTGGGTTGCCCCGCCGAGCAGACGCTCGTGCTGGGTTCGTCGAGCCTTCTGATCGAGCACGATATCGCCGGCATGTTTTGGCGCTGCGGTTCGTGCGGCAGCGAGCCCTGGGAGGCTTACGAGGCCGCGCACGGTGGCAAGAAGGTCAAGTTCCTGTGCCCTGTTCCCGGCTACGACCGCCACTTTGGCATCACCGCCGACCTGGGTATCGAGAATGTCCCCGTCTCGATGACCGACAACGGCCCCGACATGGACGAGGTCGAGCGCCTGGTTGCCGCCGACGACTCCATCAAGGGCATCTGGTGCGTGCCCAAGTATTCCAACCCCACGGGCATCACCTTTAGCGAGGACACCGTGCGTCGCCTGGTCGAGATGCCCACGGCCGCGCCCGATTTCCGCATCTTCTGGGACAACGCCTACTGCGTGCACGACCTGTACGACGAGACCGACGAGCTCGCCAATATCTTCGACCTCGCTCGCGCGGCGGGCACCGAGGATCGCGTGGTGGCCTTTGCCTCGACGTCCAAGATCACCTTCCCGGGCGCCGGCATCGGCTTTATCGGTGCGAGCCCCGCGGTTATCACGGAGTTCTCCAAGCGCCTGAAGGCCGGCCTTATCAGCGCCGATAAGCTCAACCAGCTGCGTCACGTGCGCTTCCTTCCCACCATCGAGGCGGTCAAGGAACACATGAAAAAGCATGCCGAGTTTTTGCGCCCGCGCTTTGAGGCCGTTGAGCGCAAGCTCACCGAGGGCCTGGGCGATACGGGTTGCGCTACTTGGACACATCCCCGCGGCGGCTACTTTGTGAGCTTTGATGGTCCCGAGGGCTCTGCCCAGAAGGTCGCCGCGCTTTGTACCGACCTGGGCGTCAAGCTTACGCCGGCTGGTGCCACCTGGCCTTATGGCAAGGATCCGCGCGACACCAACATCCGCATTGCGCCGAGCTATCCCACGGTCGAGGACCTGGAGGCCGCGCTCGATGTGCTGGTGCTGGCCGTCAAGCTTGTCGCTGCTGAGCTTGCTCGTGCCGAGCGCTCCTAACGCGTAGGGCCCCGTAAATCCGCGCCCAGTACTATCCGCACTTTCGATTCACAAAGGAGCGTATACATGGATTTGGGTATTTCCACCAACCCCACGCCGGAGATCTACACCATTAAGGTAACCGGCGAGATTGATATCTCTAACGCCGATAACCTGCGCAATGCTATCGACCTGGCGCTCGAGCAGCCCACTGAGGCCGTTGAGCTCGACTTTGCCCAGGTGAGCTACATCGATTCGACGGGCATTGGCGTGCTCGTGGGAGCCGCGCACCACGCGGTCGACCACGGTAAGCGCTTTAGCTGCACTAATGTGCAGCCCCAGGTGATGCGCGTGGTTCAGCTGCTGGGCGTCGACCAGGAGATTTCGATCACCGCTGCATAATCTTTGCCCCCAAAAGGGCGTGCCGTTTGGCATATGTTTGTGATGCGCTCGGACGTTTTGGCGTCCGGGCGCTATACTTGACCGAATGAATAGACGAGTTCCGGCCGAATGGCGCGGTGCGGGCTCGACTCACATCGAGCCTTGGAGGTATGTGTGTTTGGTATTGGAGAGGGTGAGCTCGCGATCATCGTGGTCTTCGGCTTTTTGCTGTTTGGCCCGGATAAGCTCCCGCAGATGGGCCGCACGATCGGCCGTGCCATCCGTCAGTTCCGCGAGACGCAGGAAAAGATGACGGCCGTTGTTCAGTCCGAGATCATCGATCCGGTGAGCGAGGCCGCGTCGGCCCCGGTCAAGCCCAAGAAGGCTGCCGTCGATGATGATTCCGATGCGGACGAGGATGCCGTCGAGACGGCTGCGCCCGCAAAGAAAGAGACCTTTGCCGAGCGTCGCGCCCGCCTTGCCGCCGAGAAGGCTGCGAGCGAGGGTGCCACCGAGGGCGAAGGTATTGCCGAGGAGGCCGAGGGTGCAGAGCCTGCCGCCGCTGCTGCTGCCGCCGCCGAGCCCGAGCCTGCTGCAGAGCCGGAGCCCGAGCCGGCAGAGCCCACGACGGCCGATCTCTACGCCCGTCGTCCCCGCAAGCGCAAGGCCGTCGTCGACCAGCTCGCTCGCGAGCTCGAGGCCGAGGACGATGCCGCTGCCGCCGCCGACGCCCCGAAGGGAGGCGATGAGTAATGCCTATCGGACCTGCGCGTATGCCGCTCTTCGATCACCTGGGAGAGCTCCGTCGCCGCCTGACCATCGTGGTCGTGTCGGTGTTCGCCGCCGCTATCGTGCTGTATTTCGCCACGCCCGTGGTGCTCGATATCTTGGAAGACCCCATTCGCTCCTTTGTGCCGGAAGGTAAGTTCTACATCACTACCACGCTCGGTGGCTTTGGCCTGCGCTTCTCGCTGGCCATCAAGATGGCCGTGGTCATGTGCACGCCCATGATCATCTGGCAGATTCTGGCATTTTTCCTGCCGGCGCTTCGCCCCAACGAGCGCAAGTGGGTCGTGCCCACGGTGCTCGCCTCGACGGTGTTGTTCTTTCTGGGCGCCATCTTTTGCTACTTCATCATCATCCCGGCGGGCTTTGAGTGGCTCATCGGCGAGACCTCGGCCGTCGCTACGGCGCTGCCCGACCTGGAGAACTACGTCAACATGGAGCTGCTCTTTATGATCGGCTTTGGTGTGGCGTTTGAGCTGCCGCTCATCATCTTTTATCTGTCCGTCTTCCATATCGTGTCCTACGCGGCCTTCCGCAGTGCCTGGCGTTTCGTGTACGTTGGCCTGCTTGTGGGCTCGGCTGTGATTACGCCCGACGGCTCGCCCGTTACGCTGGGCCTCATGTATGGCGCCCTGCTCTCGCTCTACGAGATTTCGCTTGCCATCGCCCGTGTGGTCATTACCGCGCGCGAGGGCAAGGAGGGCTTGTTCGTGAGCCGTCTGGACCTGTTTTCGGACGACGAAGAGGACGACGAGGAGTAAATCGGTATGCACGAGGTTGGCATTGTCAACGGCATACTCGATACAGTGATTCGCGCGGCGCGTGGGGCGGGGGCCTTGCGCGCCGTTTTGGTAACGCTGCGCATCGGGGATATGACCGAGGTCGTGCGCGAGGCACTCGACTTTGCGTGGGAGACATTTCGCGACGAGGACCCGCTCACGCGCGGCTGCGAGCTTGCCGTGGAGGAGGTCCATCCACAAAGCGAGTGTCTGGACTGCGGCGAGGTCTTCGATCACGACCGTTTCCATTGCCGCTGCCCTCAATGTGGCGGCGCCAACGTGCGCCTGCTGCACGGCCGCGAACTCGACATCGCCAGTATCGAAATCGAAACCCCCGACGATTAACCCGCCAGCCACTGGGGACGGGGTATAAATGGTAGAAGTAAGGAGCGCCGAATATGGCCGAGAAAACGATTGATATTGCATCGCCGATTCTGTCGCGCAATGAACGCCTGGCAGATCAGCTGCGTCAGCGATTTAATGAGACAAACACCTACGTGATCAACGTCTTGTCGAGCCCCGGCTCGGGTAAGACAACAACGATTCTGGGTACCAACGAGCGCCTGCGCGACAAGGCCGGCTTGCGCTGCGCCGTCATCGAGGGCGATATCGCCTCGGACGTCGACGCCATCACCATGAAAGAGGCCGGCATGCCCGCCATCCAGATCAACACGGGCGGCCTGTGCCACCTCGAGGGCAACATGATCATGGAGGCCGTTGACGCCTTCGACCAGGCTGTGGGTCTGGAAAACATCGACGTCATCTTTATCGAAAACGTGGGCAACCTGGTCTGCCCAGTTGACTTTGACCTGGGCGAGAACCTGTCCATCATGATTCTCTCGGTGCCCGAGGGCGACGACAAGCCCGTCAAGTACCCGGGCATCTTTCAACATGCCGGCGCACAGCTGCTCAACAAGGTCGACGTGGCCCCGGCTTTCGATTTTGACATGGATAGGTATACTAAGACACTCGATGACCTCAATCCGCAGGCGCCGCGGTTTGCCGTGAGCGCGCGCAAGGGCGAGGGCATGGATGCCTGGTGCGATTGGCTCATCGGGCAGATTGAGCAAGCAAGGGCGTAAGTCGGCCGCCATACGGGCGGGCGTAGCCGCAGAGATACGAGATAGGAGCCTCTTTTGAAGCTCATCATCGCCGAGAAAAACGACGCCGCGCGTCAGATCGCCGAGCGTCTGTCCACGGGTAAGCCCAAAAAGGACAAGGTGTACAACACCGCCATCTACCGTTTTGAGTGGAAGGGCGAGGAGTGCGTGACGATCGGCCTTGCCGGTCACATCCTTGCGCCCGATTTTTGCGACAGTGTGCTGTTCGATAAAAAGCTGGGCTGGTATTCGGTCACCGAGGACGGCGAGATGCTGCCGGCCGACATACCCGATGGCCTGGCGCGTCCGCCCTACGATACCAAGCGCAAGCCGTTTCTTGCCGATGGCATCTCCATCAAGGGCTGGAAGCTCGAGAGCCTGCCCTATCTCACCTGGGCGCCCGTCATTAAGTTGCCGGCCGAGAAAGAGCTCATTCGCTCGCTCAAGAACCTTGCCAAGAAGTCCGACAGCGTCATTATCGCCACGGACTTCGACCGTGAGGGCGAGCTGATCGGTTCGGACGCCCTCAACAAGGTGCGCGAGGTTGCGCCCGACCTGCCGGTCGCCCGCGCCCAGTATTCTTCGTTTACCAAGGCCGAGATCACGCAGGCCTTCGATAATCTCGTCTCGCTCGACCAGAACCTGGCCGACGCCGGCGAGAGCCGCCAGCACATCGATCTCATTTGGGGCGCGGTGCTCACGCGCTACCTGACGCTTGCCAAGTTTGGCGGCTTTGGCAACGTGCGTTCCGCCGGCCGCGTGCAGACACCGACGCTCGCCCTGGTGGTCGAGCGCGAGCGCGAGCGCATGGCGTTCGTGCCCGAGGACTATTGGCAGATTCGCGGCATGGGTGCCGCGCAGGGCGCAGCCGAGGACGACCGCTTTAAGATTGCGCACAAGACGGCGCGCTTTACCGACAAGGATGCTGCTGAGGCGGCGTACGGCCACGTTGACGGCGTTGCGACGGCAACCGTCGCCGCGGTGACCAAGCGTTCGCGCAAGCAGCAGCCGCCCACGCCGTTTGCGACCACCTCGCTGCAGGCTGCCGCCGCAGCCGAGGGCATCTCACCTGCGCGTACCATGCGCATCGCCGAGTCTCTCTACATGGCGGGCCTCATCAGCTACCCGCGTGTCGACAATACCGTGTACCCTGCGACGCTCGACCTGGGCGCCGTGGTGAGCGACCTGGCAAAGATCAACCCGGCGCTGGCGCCCGTATGCAAAAAGGTGCTTGCCGGCCCCATGAAGCCCACGCGCGGCAAAGTCGAGACCACCGACCACCCGCCTATCTATCCCACGGGCGAGGGCGATCCGTCCACGCTCGATGGTGGCCAGCGCAAGCTCTACGACCTCATCGCCCGCCGCTTCCTGGCAACGCTCATGGGTCCCGCGACCATCGAGAACACCAAGCTCGAGCTCGACGTGAACGGCGAGCCGTTCGTGGCCTCGGGCGACGTGCTCGTGACCCCTGGCTTCCGCGAGGCCTACCCGTACGGCCTTAAGCGAGACGAGCAGATGCCGCCGCTGGAGCAGGGCGACACGGTCGACGTGTTCGACATTAAGCTCGAGGCCAAGCAGACCGAGCCGCCCGCGCGCTACAGCCAGGGCAAGCTCGTGCAGGAGATGGAGAAGCGCGGCCTGGGTACCAAGTCCACGCGCGCGAGCATCATCGAGCGCCTGTATGCCGTGCGCTATCTCAAAAATGATCCCGTTGAGCCGAGCCAGCTGGGCATCGCCATCATCGACGCGCTGACGCAGTTTGCCCCGCGCATCACGAGCCCCGATATGACCAGCGAGCTCGACGGCGACATGACCCGCGTGGAGCGCGGCGAGGACACCGAAGAGCATGTCGTGACGCACTCGCGCGCGCTGCTGGCCGGCGTGCTCGACGGGCTGCTCAAGCACACGCAGGAGCTGGGCGACGCTATCAGCGACGCCGTCACGGCCGATGCGCGCGTGGGCACCTGCCCCAAGTGCGGCAAGGACTTGGTTATGAAGACGAGCGCCAAGACCCGCGGCAGCTTTATCGGCTGCATGGGCTGGCCCGACTGCGACGTGACCTATCCGGTGCCGAGCGGCGTCAAGGTGAGCCCGCTCGAGGGCGAGGCCGCTGTGTGCCCCGAATGCGGTGCGCCGCGCATTAAGTGCCAGCCGTTCCGCCAGAAGGCTTTCGAGATCTGCGTGAACCCGACGTGCCCCACCAACTACGAGCCCGACCTTAAGGTGGGCGAGTGCAAGGTGTGCGCCGAGGCCGGACGCCATGGTGATCTGATTGCACACAAGAGCGAGAAGAGCGGCAAGCGCTTTATCCGCTGCACCAACTACGATGACTGCGGCGTGAGCTATCCGCTGCCGGCGCGCGGCAAGCTCGAGGCGACGGGCGAGACCTGCCCCGAGTGCGGCGCCCCCATCGTGGTGGTCAACACGGCGCGCGGTCCGTGGCGTATCTGCGTCAACATGGACTGCCCGACCAAGGAGAAGAAGCCCGCCCGCGGCCGCAAGACTGCGACCAAGGCGAGCGCGGCAAAGAAGACCACGGCAGCAAAGAAGACTGCTGCCAAGAAGACGACAGCCAAAAAGACGACTGTCAAGAAGTCGACTACCAAGAAGGCGGCCGCCGACAAGTAGCGGCGCAGCCGAAACATAGCCCAAAACAAAAACGAGCGAGGGTCCCATGATCCTCGCTCGTTTTTGCGTAGTCATTGGGAACGTTCTTTAATGACTAGCCGTTTAAGAACGTCGCATGCGACTAGTTCACCTCGACAGGCTTGGCGCCGGGATAGCGCTCCTCAAAGTCTAGGCGGTACTTATTGTCATTGGTACCTGCCACGTTGTCGCGCGACAGCGGCGCCACGATCTCATTCTTGTGGTCCGCAGGCTTAGCGTATTTCAGGCTGATTTCCCAGGCGTCACAGATTGCGTCAATGCGGTGGTCCAGGTCGTCGTACAGGGCGATGATGTCCTTCCAGGAGCTGTAGTTCTTGGAGCTCGTCGGGACGTCCAGGTCCTCGACGATATCGTAGTACTGCTCGATGGTGTCTTCCGTGCGCTCGGCGACGTCGGCGAGATTTTGACGGGCGGTGCGATCTTCTGCCAGATAGCTGCCATTGAAGGCCTGCGCGCAGGCACGGACCTGGCTATCGAGATCTTCGAGCAGGTCGTAGTATTCGCTCAGGCGACGGTAGAGGTTCTGCTCGGAGAGCGTCGCTTCGCCGCCGTCCTCGTCGTCATCGTCATCGTCATCGTCGTAGAGGCTATTGGGGTCGCCGAGAGGCTTGAGGTCATCAGCGTCAACATCATGGTGCAGCTTAGTAACCTCGGCAGTCGTCTGCGTGGCAGCGGTGTCGAAAGGCTTGATCACAAAGAAAATGACCAGGGCGATGATGATTGCCACCAGCACAACGATAATGGCGATAAGCGCCTTGGTGCTGCTCTTTTTGGCGGCGGGGGCCTGCGGTGAATCAGGCGCGTACGTAGATGCCGGTTGCTGTTGGGGCGGGGTGTCCGCGACGGGTATGCGCTGCGTCGTTTCGACCGCTGCGGGGCTGGCGGCGGGGTCGGGGCGATAGGCGAGGGGGTCGTCCGGCTTAGCTTGCGGCGTATCGAGGAAGCCGGTCTGCTCAAACGCGGGTTGGCCATTGCTTGCGGTTGTCTGCTCAACGGGTGCACCGCATGAGGTGCAGAACTTGGCATCATCTGCAAGAAGTTTGCCGCACGAGGCGCAATACCGAGACATTGCCACTCCTTTCGCCACATTTCAAATCAATACGACGATTATACCCAGCGCTCAAAAAAGTCGGCAGTTAGGGACGTTCCTTTTCTGCCGGCACTTTAGGAACGTCCCTAGCTGTCGCCTAGTCATTTAAGGGCGTCCCCAATGACTACCCAATGACTAGGCCCGATTTGGGGCGCGCCTGCCCCTGGGGTATCATGGCTTGGTTGATATATCTGCATTTATGCGCCTTGTAGGAAGGGGCTGCGCTCATGGCTTTTGAGCCCGCTCAACATAGCTTTATCACGCTCGAGGGCGTCGATGGTGCCGGCAAGTCCACGCAGGCGCGTCTGCTTGCCCGCGCGCTCGAACTCGCTGGCTACCAGGTTGTGAGCCTGCGCGAGCCGGGCGGCACCGCCATCAGCGAAAAGATCCGTGCTCTGCTGCTCGACCCCGCCAATACGGCGATGGGAGACACCTGCGAGTTGCTACTCTACGAGGCGGCGCGCGCCCAGTTGGTGCACGAGGTCATAGCTCCCGCCCTCGCGGCCGGCGAGGTGGTCCTGTGCGACCGCTTCTACGATTCCACGACCTGCTACCAGGCGTTTGCCGACGGCCTCGATCGCCAGATGGTGCGCGATGCCAACAGCCTGGCCGTCGCGGGGACGCACCCGGCGCTCACGCTCGTCTACCACATCACGCCCGAGCAGGCGGCGCTACGCATGGCAGCCCGTGGCGCGGCAGATCGCATGGAGGCAAAAGGCATGGCATTCCAAGAGCGTGTTTACCAGGGATTTTGTGCCATTGCTGCCGAGGAGCCAAACCGCGTAAAGCTCATCGACGCCACTGCGACCGTCGAGGAAGTCTTCGAGAAGACGGTCGAGCAGATTCGCGCGTACGGTCTCGACATTCCGCAAGACGCCGTCGCCGCCGCACTTGCCAAGGAGGCCGAGTAACATGGCCCCCGCGCAGACAAGCCTGCTGGCCAAGCTCGACACCCAACAGCGCGTGCGCGACTTTTTGACCAACGCCGTCGCCAGCGGCCGCGCATCGCACGCCTACCTGTTTCTGGGCGCTCCCGGTGCCGGCAAGCTCGATGCCGCATGGGCGCTCGCCCAGGCCTTCCTGTGCGAGCAGGACGGCTGCGGAGCATGCGACAGCTGCGTACGCGTTGCTCGGCATACGCATCCTGACGTGCACTATTACACGCCCGAGAGCGCCACGGGCTACCTCATTGCCCAGACCCGCGAGCTGCTCGATGACGTGCCGCTGGCGCCCATCCGTGCCAAGGCCAAGGTCTACATCATCGATCGTGCCGAGCAGCTGCGCGCTAACACCGCCAACGCGCTGCTCAAGACACTCGAGGAGCCGCCCGAGGGCGTTATGTTCATCTTGCTGGGCACCTCGGCAGACGTGATGTTGCCCACCATCGTGAGCCGCTGTCAGTGCGTGCCGTTTCGGCTGGTGTCGCCCGCCGTCGCCGCGCGTGCCGTGAGCCGCGCAACGGGCCAGGATCTCGCACGCTGTCGCATGGCGGTCGCCGTGGCGGGAAGCCCCACGCGCGGCATCGAGTTCCTTAAGAGTGCCGAGCGCCAGGATGCCCGCCGTCAGATGGTCCGCGCCATCGACTCACTCATTGCCGCCGACGAGGCCGACGTGCTCAGCCGCGCCAAGTCGCTCATCGTCGCCGTTAAGGCGCCGCTCGCCGAGGTCAAGTCCACGCAGGAAAAGGTGCTCGAGCAAAACGCCGACTACCTGTCGCGTGGAGCATTGAAGCAGCTTGAGGACCGCAACAAGCGCGAACTCAACGCGCGCGAGCGTTCGGGTATCATGGAAGCGCTGGCGAGCGCGCGGACGCTCATGCGCGACGTGCTGCTGACGCTTCAGGACGAGGCGGCCGACGTGGTGAACGAAGACGTGCGCGACACGATCGGTCGGCTTGCCGCCGCGACCAATGTTGCGGGTGCCACCCGGGCGCTCGAGGCGGTTGCCACGGCTGAGCGCAACATCGCCAGAAACGTTACTCCCCAGCTGGCCATCGAGGTCATGCTGTTCGATATCAGGAAGGCACTGAAATGCCGTTAGTCGTACCCGTTAAGTTTACCTACGCCTCGCGCGACCTGTGGTTTGACCCGCAGGATCTGGATATCCTCGAGGCCGATTATGCCATTTGCTCCACCGAGCGCGGAACCGAGATCGGCCTGGTCACGGCCGATCCCTTCGAGGTGCCGCAAGATGAGATCGGCCAGTCGCTCAAGCCCGTGCTGCGCGTGGCGAGCGACATCGACCTGCAGCTTGCCGACGACCTGGCCATCCAGGGCGACGAGGCGATGGTCGATTTCCGCCGTCTGGTCAAAGAGCTCGACCTCGAGATGAAGCCGGTCGGCGTCGAGTACCTGTTTGGCGGCGAGAAGGCCGTGTTCTACTTTGCGGCCGAGGAACGCGTCGATTTTCGTCAGCTCGTCAAGGACCTGTCCTCGACGCTGCACATTCGCGTCGACATGCGCCAGATTGGCGTGCGCGACGAGACCCGTCTGGTGGGCGGCTATGCCCAGTGCGGACAGGAGCTCTGCTGTACGCGCTTTGGCGGACAGTTTGAGCCCGTCTCGATTCGCATGGCAAAAGAGCAGGACCTGCCGCTCAACTCGTCCAAGATCAGCGGCGTTTGCGGCCGCCTGATGTGCTGCCTGCGCTATGAGTTCGAGGCGTACAAGGACTTTAAGAGCCGTGCGCCCAAAAAGAAGACGCTCATCGATACGCCGCTCGGCAAGGCGCGTATCCAGGAATATGACACGCCGCGTGAGCAGCTGGTGCTGCGCCTGGAGAACGGCAAAGTCTTTAAGGTCAACCTGGCCGATATGACGTGCTCGGAGGGCTGCAAAAAGAAGGCCGCCGAGCAGGGCTGCAACTGCCGCCCTGACTGCGTGACGCGCGATGTGCTCGAGCGCATCGAGTCGCCCGAGATGCGCTTGGCGCTCATGGAGCTCGACCGCGAGAACGGCGTCGACGTGGGCGATGGCCTGTCGAGCGCCGACCGTCTGGCGGGGACGACGATGCCCAAGCGCCGTCGCCGCGATGCGGACGCCGATACCCGTGCCGGTCAGAGCCAGGGCGAGGGTCGCGGCCGCGGTAAGGGTCGCGGCAAGGCCGAGGCACCCGAGGCTGAGGAGGCTGCCGGTGGACGTCGCCGCCGCAAGCGCGCGGCGTCCGTCGACAATGGCGAGGCCGCGGGCAGGAACGCTTCTCGCGAGCGCGAGGCTCAGCAGCCCCAGCAGCAAAACCACGGCGGCGGCATGAACCCCACGCGCCGTCGCCGCCGTCACCTGTCGAGCGAGGAGCGCGAGGACGCCTTCCGCGCCGCAGCCGCTCGTGAGGCCGGTGCCGCTCCCAAGGGTGGCTCGGGTTCCGACGCGCCTGCCGACAAGGCTGGCAAGCCGCGTGGCGAGGAGGAGCGCGCGTCACGTCCGCGTCGTCGCCATTCCTCGGGCACGCAGCAGAAGCCCTCGGTTCCTTCTGTGGCCGATCAGGTTTCGGATGGCGAAGTCAAGGTCACGCGCCGTCGCCCCGGCGATGGCGGAGAAGCTGCCGCCAAGGCTTCACACGGCGGCGCTCGCGACGAGTGCGAACCGCGTGAGAATCGCGGTGGCGAGGGCTCGACCGACCAGGGTCAAAAGCGTCGCCGCCGCCGTCGCTCCCGCAAGCCGCGCCAGGACGGTGGCGAAGGCTCGACCCACACCTCGTTCGCACCGCAACCGCCTACCGGCGAATAGCGCCCGTAAACGGATGCAACCTGTCTGACCCCAGCACCTCTGGGTATCATGGCTCTACACCGGCAACCCTCCCTTCGCCTTCGCGTAGGGAGGGTTGTGTCATGAAGAGACATTTGAACGTGCTGACTCGCTTGCGGGGTGCAGGTGTCCTACCGTTTACGGATGAATTGCTACCGCTTGCCGAGCGCGCGACATACGAGGCGCTCGAGGCGTTGTCGCCCACGCGATGCGCCGGCTGCGAGCGCTCCGGTGCACTGATTTGCCAGGATTGTCTGGCCTCGTTTGCGCTCATCGACCCGTGCCATAGCTGCATCCGATGTGGTGCCCCGTTTGGGGATTTGCTGTGTACCGAGTGTTCGGTCGAGGGCGCGTCTTCGGCAATGGCCGAGGCGCTCGATCGCTGTCTGGCGTGTGCCGTCTACGCACATCCGCTGCCGCGCATCATCAAGGCGTACAAGGATGCGGGCGAGCGCCGTCTGGCACCGTATCTGGCGGAGCTATTCTACGACACCGTCTTGCATGCCCAGGCGGCGGCCCCCGATCGCTACGGCGGTGTGCTGTCCGGTGCGGACGCGGTGGTGTTTGTGCCCGCGACTGCGGCGGCGTTTCGGCGGCGTGGATTCGACCATATGGAAGCAATCGCGCGCTCGTTTTGCGATCTTTCGGGTGTCCCGTTGCTGGACGCCCTGGTCAAATACGGTCATGGTGACCAGCGAGAGCTCGGCCGCGATGAGCGCCGGGAGCATGCCCGGGGCATGTACGAGACGGTCGAGGATGTGCGCGGCCGCCGTCTGCTGCTCATCGATGATGTCATTACCACGGGCGCGACCATGGCAGCAGCCTCGGCGGAGCTCAAGCGTGCCGGTGCCGCGGCCGTTGATGGCCTCGCTATCGCACGCGTTTGGTAGGGGGTGGTTTTGTGGCAGTGAAGCTAGCGTGTGCGGTCCGTCCCGACCTGCGAAATCTGTACTCGCGATGCGAATAACGTCCCTAACCTTAAACTATAGCTTGAACTTAGCTATAATGCGCTACGTTCCTGCCAGGCTGTGGTTGCGGACGGACGAAATGCCCATCCTAGTCCAAGACAGACGCGGTCAAAGGGATCCACGTAAGCGACCGCGTGCGCGCGGCGCGATCATGGCGCGTCCTAGATGTAAGCCGCACCGTCCGTTCTACTTTCTTTGGGGCAATACCGCCTCGCGGGCGAGCGGGCCAGTCGTGAAGGTGGCTGCGGCCTCCCGAGCAAACGCCCCGGTGCGCAAGTGTGGGGTCAAATACCAGGTCAGCTGGTGGGAACAACCCGATATTCCGTGCGGGGCACGGATCGTATACGACACAGAAGGCAGGGTAGTGGACATGGTGAGGGGCAGCTTGATGCATGCGGCTCGGTTGGGTGCTGGGACCGCGGCGGTCATTGCCGTTTTGGGCCTGAGCGGATGCGCGTTCAATCCACTGTCCACGTTCACGACGCCCACGATCGACCAGATCGAGCGCGAGACCGTTACCCCCACGGTATCGGACAATGCCCTGGTCAAGCCGGGAACCCTGACGGTCGCCCTCGATACTTCCGATGCCCCGCAAGCCATGCAGGATGCCGACGGAAACCTCACGGGCTATGCGGTCGATGCCGCTCGTGCCCTCGCGTGCCGCATGGGTCTCAAGGTTGCTTTTGTCGATGCGTCCTCGGCCGATTCCGCGCTCAGCGATAAAAAGGCCGACATCTTTATTGGCGACATCAAGTCTGCGGGCGGCGACATCAGCTCGCTTGGCACCTGTCTGTACGATGCTGCCGCCGTGTTCGGCAAGACCAGCGACGGAGAGTCCCCGAGTGTCTCAACCGACACACTCAACACTGCTACCTTGGGCGTTCAGACTTCCTCGGCCTCGCAGGAAGCGCTTGCCAAGCAGAGCATCACGGCCAACCAAAAGACCTTCTCCAACATCAACGAGTGCTTCGAGGCACTCGAGTCGGGCGAGGTCGATTACGTGATCTGTGATTCCACGGCCGGTGGTTACCTCGCGCGCCTGATGAGCCAGATCTCCTATGTCGGCACGCTCGAGGCGCCCTCCACGCTTGGCGTCGCAGGCCTTAGCTCTAACGATGAACTGTGCCGTGCCGTGAGTGATGCCCTCGACGGTATCACGGTCGACGGCACGCTCGAGGCGGTCCACTGCGTCTGGTATGGCCAAATGCCCTATGACCTTACCGCCAAGACTGTTTCGGGGGCCAATGTGCAGGCATCCGACTCCACGTCCAACGAGACCGAGTCCTCCGATGGCGACGCCTCTGATAACAACGGCGACAGTCCGTCGTCTAGCCAGGAGGGCGCCATCACCGACGATGACATCAACAAGCTCAATAGCTAGTTATTGGTAGGGGTGGCGTCTGCCATACACCGAACGAGGCGCTTCTTCACGGTTTCAACACGCATGGCCGGGTCTCCCAAATAGGGGAGCCCGGCTTTACTATTTTGCTAAAACTAGCAGGCCAAAGCTAATTTCCAGGAGAAAAATTAACTCCGTCGACGCCCTCCTATAGCGCACTTTGCCGCGGAAAAGTGCGAGACTTCGGTATGCGGTATCAAGCAGTCGTTATTCGGGTCTTTGGGAATTCGGGTGATTAAATGCACGGCAATGGGTACATAGCCAGTACAGTAAGTCCCCGAGGCAGATTGGAGCCACGTATGGATATCAAGGTTTCTGGACGCAAGACGACGGTAACCGATGCTCTGCGTGCGCATGTGGATGAGAAGATCGGCGAGGCGCTCAAGGTTTTCGATATCGAGCCCATGACGGTCGACGTTGTACTTCGCTATGAGAAGAACCCCTCGAACCCCAACCCGGCAATCGTCGAGGTTACGGTTCGTGTCCGCGGTTCGGTGATTCGCGTTGCCGAGCACGGTGTCGTATACGCCGACGACCTGCGCGTTGCCGCACTTGTCCGTGATCCGACGCACGTGGTCGCGGCCCATGGCGCCGCATCCGATGAAACCGACATTAATCATGGTTGATACTCCCTTGTTGACTTGTTGATGGTTGATGGTTGATGATGCGCGGGCGGCGGTCATGCGTTCTTCGTGATGCCGATCAGGATGCCGCCGAGCGCGATGAGAATCATGCCGGCGATGATGAACGCCATCTCCTTCTTGGTCTTCTTCTCCTTGAGAATGAACAGGCCGCCCAGCGTGGCGACGATGACGTTCATCTGCGACAGCGTCCAGCCGACCGCCAGACCGTTCATCTCATTGGACAGCATCACGGTGAGGTTCGCGGTGGCGAACAGGGCGCCGGTGCTCATGTTCATCCAGCTCTTCTTGCCGAACGCGCCGATTTCGGGGTCCATCGCGTCCTTGCCGCTCATGCAGAAGGCGATGATTGTCGTGCCGAGCACCATGAACACGGCCTGCGGGAACAGCATGTCCCAGCTGGAGACCGAGAAGAACTTGCCAGCGGCGGCGTAGCTGGTATACAGCAGTGAGGAGATCAGGGTGATGAGCAGGCCGAGCTTCAGGTTCGACGGACCCTTGTCCTCGCTCTTCTCCTGGAAGGCGGTGCAGGCGACGCCGACGATGATGACGACGAGCGCGCAAATGCCGAAGCCGAACTGCCAGCCGTGCGTCCATTCATGGAAGAACAGTGCGCCGAGCAGGGTGGTGAACACCAGCTGCATGCCAGTGGACAGCGGCATGGCGCGGGCCACGCCCAGATAGTCGAAGGACTTGATCTGCAGTATCTGCGCGATGCTCCACGGGATGCCGTTGATGGCCGCGGCCGCGATCAGCGTCCACGACCAGTTGATCGGGTGGAAGATCAGCACCACGATACCGAACAGCAGCGTGGTGAGCACCATGCCCATCTGCTTGTTGGCGGTGGTGCCGCCGACCTTCTGCATGACAATGCCCTGAAAACCCCAGCCGAATGCGGGGACCAGGGCCAAGAGGATAGGCCACATGTTCGTATCCTTTCATCGCGCCGGCATGACACACATCCGCGTCTGTCATGATGGCGTTAACAACATTGTTTCAAGTCCGAGTCTAAGCGTCGGTCGCGGGAAAACCGGGTGCCGATGCGGTCGGTTCGCGCCAATTATCGGTAAGAACGCGCCACTTTGCCCCGCCGATGGTTCAGCGAATCATTCTCAATAAGAAAAGTGTGAGGAATACGCACAGTACCGAACAAAACGAACACAGAGAAATCCGCGTCATGTGGCCGATATCCGACTCCTCATGTTCGTTTCGCCGGCCAGCGGGCTCACACGTTTTCCGTCGGACGCAATTCGGTGCGCAGAAAATCCTGACGATACCGACTCGGACTGACGCCGAACGCGGCGGAGAAATGCTTGCGCAGCGAATCCGCGTTGCGCAGCCCCGTTCTCAGCGCGATCTGCTGCATCGGCAGATCGGTGAGCTCCAGCAGTTCCTTGGCGGCGTTCAGACGCTCCGTCAGCAGCCAGATGCTCGGCGGCACCCCCATGACCTCGCTGAACCGGCGCTGGAACGAGCGCGTGGAGGAGTGGGAGGTCTGCGCAAGCGTCGTCAGCGTCCAGTCATAACTGAGATGCTCGCGGACTCTGCGGGTCAGCGCGATGATCTCGTCACTCTGCCGGGACGGTCGCGGCAAGACGGACGGAGCGCCGTCGCTGCGCCGGGTGGCCACCGAACGGGGGTAATGCATCATCAGCATGTTCGCCTCCGCCGTCGCCAGGGACTGCCCGGCATGTTCGGCGAGTAGCGCGATGCACAGGTCGAGACAGATGCTGCCGCCGGCGGACGTCCAGATGCGCTGCTTCGCGTTGT
>USHS01000004.1 GCA_900554585.1 uncultured Collinsella sp. | reverse complement strand
GCTTCATGCTGTTTAACTCGGCAAAAACCGTGAAGAGCCAGGCAAAGGAAACTGTCGAGATCGTCGGCGGCCTTAAGGACAAGGTCACGTCGGGCGATTTTTCGACCCTGCCCGATGATGCGAAAAAGATCGACGAGCTCTGCAGCAGCATGAAGAAGGAGACCTCGAGTCCGGTGTGGACGATGGCTTCGTTCATTCCGGTGTACGGCGGCGATATTAACGCCGCCCGCACCATGGTCGACGCTCTGTCCGATGTTTCGAGCGGCGCGCTGGTCCCCATGGCCGATAATCTCGCTCAGGCAACGCCCGGCAAGCTGTTCCAGAACGGGACAATCAACGTGTCCGCGCTGCAGGCGGTCGCCGATTCGCTCTCCGATAGCTCGAAGGCGTTCAAGAGCGCCAACAAAAAGGTGCAGGGTATTGGCGATACACATATCGCCCAGGTGACCGAGCTGGTCGATAAGGCAAAGGACGGCTTTGCCACCCTGAACGGTGTAGTCGACGCGGCAGAGAAGGTCGCTCCCGTTCTGCCCCAGATGCTTGGCGCCAATGGCCAGACGCGCAACTATCTTTTGTATGCCATGAACAACGTCGAGATTCGTGCTTGCGGCGGTTTTGGTGGTTCGCAAGGTTTGATTTCAGTTACCGATGGTCAGATGTCGATTGGCGAGTTTGTTCCCCGCATTGGACTCAGCGAGGATGAGGCAGTCGAGAGCGTCGACGAAGAGGATGAGGCACTGTTCGGCAACCACAGTAACCTGTACAACTCGGGCAATACCTATTCACCCGATTGGCCCCGCAACTCGCAGCGTGTCGCCGCGCTGTGGAAGTCCCAGTATGGGCAGGACGTTGATGGCGTCGTCGGCATCGATCCTGTGTTCTTGCAGTATCTGCTGGGCCTTGTCGGTAATGTCTCGCTGCCCGATGGTACGGTCGTCGACGGTACCAACGCGGCGAAGGTTCTCATGCACGATGTGTATTGGAACTATCCGGTCGAAGAATCGGACGGCATCTTTGCGTCTGTTGCCAGCGCCGCCTTCGACAAGATTCTCGGTGGCATCGGTGACGTCGACGTTACGAAGCTTGTCGGTGCATTCGAGCGCGGTGCCGAAGAGGGCCGTCTGATTGCTTGGATGAGAAACGATGATGAGCAGAATGCCATCAAGGAGACGGGCATTGACGCTTCGCTGCCCGATCCGGATGATCCGAGCGCCGATCCCGTTGCCGGCGTTTACTTTAACAACCTGAGCTTCTCCAAGCTCGACTGGTATCTGAACGCCGACACGCAGATTGGCCAGGGCGTGAAGAACGGCGACGGCACGTGCTCCTATCGCATCACCGTTACCCTGACGAACATCATGACGCAGGAGGAGGCTGGCAAACTGCCCGACTACGTTGCGGCGAGCGCACCCGACGCCGCGCGTGACGACGAACGCCTGAATGTCTCGGTGTTTGCCCCGACGGGCGGCAACATCAGTGACCTTACGGTTGAGGGCACCCAGTTTGGTCTTGGCGCCGCTACGTGGCATGGAATCCCTTTCTATTCGGGCACCGTTGACCTGCATGCTGGCGAGACGACGACGATTACGTATACGCTGACCACGTCGGCCGAGGCGGGGGACAAGCCGCTTACACTGCGTCAGACTCCTACATGCCAGGCGGCTCGCGACAGCGCGTCGGCGTAGGGTTTTTCTGGTAACGCAGATAATCGAGTACCATTTTGGGGCGGACAGGCAATCTGTTCGCCCCTATTTTGTAAGGAGAGCGCATGAAGTACTTTGGCACCGACGGCTTTCGCGGCGAGGCCAACGTTGGGCTGACGGTAGAGCACGCTTATAAGATCGGCCGCTTTGTGGGCTGGTATTACGGCGCCAATCGCGGGGCCAAGGCGCGCGTAATCGTGGGCAAGGATACGCGTCGCTCGAGCTATATGTTCGAGGCGGCGCTGGTGAGCGGCCTGGTCGCAAGCGGCGCGGATGCGTATATGTTGCACGTTATCCCCACGCCGGGTGTGGCGCACCAGACCGTGGAGGGCTGCTTCGATTGCGGCATCATGATCAGCGCGAGTCACAACCCGTTTTGCGATAACGGCATTAAGCTCGTCAACAGCGACGGCTTTAAGATGGACGAGGACGTGTTGGAGCTCATCGAGGACTATATCGATGGCAAGAGCGAGGTGCCGCTGGCTACGGGCAACCACATCGGTGCCACGGTCGACTACATGCAGGGCCGCAACCGCTACATCGCCTCGCTCATCGCTAGCGCGAACTTTTCGCTGCAGGGCGTCAAGATCGGTCTCGACTGCGCCAACGGCTCGGCATCCTCGGTGGCCAAGCCGGTGTTCGACGCGCTGGGCGCCGATGTGCGCGTGATCAATGCCGCGCCTGATGGTTTTAACATCAACGTCGACTGCGGCTCTACGCATATGGAGCGCCTGCAGCGCCATGTGGTGGAGCAAGGCCTGGACGTTGGCTTTGCCTACGACGGCGATGCCGACCGCTGCCTGGCCGTGGACGAGCGTGGTCGCGTGGTCGACGGCGACCAGATCCTGTATGTGTGTGGCGTGTACCTGAACAAGCACGGTCGCCTTTCGGGCGGTACCGTGGTGCCGACGATCGCCAGCAACTTTGGCCTGGTCAAGTCACTGGAGCTTGCCGGTCTAAGTGCCGTGACCAGCGGCGTGGGCGACCGTCATGTGTATGCCAAGATGCGCGAGGGCGGCTACAGCCTGGGTGGAGAGCAGACGGGCCACACGATCTTTGGCGATATCGAGCGCACGGGCGACGGCATTATGACCTCGCTGCGCGTGATGGAAGTGATTCGTGCCGAGCGCGAGACGCTCTCGCAGCTCACGGCTCCGTGCAAGCTACTGCCGCAGGCTCAGGTTGCCGTACGCGTGGCGGATAAAGACGCCGCGCTGGGCAACATGGGCGTGCAAGCCGCCATCGCCGAGGCCGAGGCGTCGCTGGCGGGCGAGGGCCGCGTGCTGGTGCGCAAGAGCGGAACCGAGTCGGTGATTCGCGTTTTGGCTGAGGCTCCGGACCAATCGGCCGCCGACGCCGCTATGAAGCGCATCGCCAACGCGCTGGAAGCTTTATAGTTACGCGGTTTTACCAAACCGCGTAACTGCTCGACGCTGCAAACGTCCCCAAGCGGCAATCTGACGTTCAATTTCAAGGGCGCGATCAGAAGGTCAGCGCCCTTTCATTTCACGTCACCTTGCTCGCTTGGGGTCGTTTTCGCTGACGTTGCCAAGACATCGGCGTCAACATGGTTGGCGTTGGCGATGGTGTGCTGGTCAATCCTTACAGCTCGTAGAGCGTGGTGAACTTGTCCTGCAGGTAGCTGCAGTAGTAGCGGGCATCGAATGCCATGCCGCACGCGCCCTTGATGAGCTCCGGCGCGTCCTTGGCGCGACCCCACTGCCAAATGTGCTCGCCCAGCCAGGCGCGGACGGGTGTCAGATCGCCGCTCGCGCAGGCGCCGTTGAGGTCGACGCCGTCGCGGCACATGGCCGGCACAAACATGGCGTCGTAGGCGCTGCCCAGCGCATAGGTGGGGAAGTAGCCAAACGAGCCGCCGCTCCAGTGCGTATCCTGCAGGCAGCCGTGCGTGTCGTCGGGAACGGGAATGCCAAGGTACTCGTCCATAAAGCGGTTCCAAAGCGCGGGGATATCCTTGGCCGTGGCCTCGCCGGCAAACAGCATGCGCTCGATCTGGTAGCGCACCATAATATGCAGCGGGTAGGTGAGCTCGTCGGCCTCGGTGCGGATCAGCGACGGCTGCGCGATGTTCACGGCGCGGTAGAGCGTGTCCTCGTCGACGTCGCCGTAGACCTCGGGCGCGTGGCGGCGCAGCACCTCGAGCAGCGGTCCCATAAAGGCACGGCTGCGGCCAACGGTGTTCTCAAAGAAGCGGCTCTGGCTCTCGTGGATGCCCATGGAGGTGCCGCCCTCCAGGCACGTGCGCGCGTAAGCGGGGTTCACGCCCAGCTCGTACATGGTGTGACCGGCCTCGTGGATGATGCTGTAGACGTTGGAGATGCAGTCGTCCTCATAGATGTGCGTCGCGATGCGCGCGTCACCCACGGCAAAGCCCTCGCTAAACGGGTGTTCGGTAAAGGCAAGCGTGGTGTCGTTCAGGTCCAGGCCGACGAGCTTCATAAGATCGAAGCTCATGGCGCGCTGGGCGGCCTCGGGCACGCGGGCGTGCAAAAAGTCGGCAGCGGGCTGCTGGCCGCGCTCGCCGACGGCGTGCACGAGCGGCACGACCGTAGCCTTGACCTCATCGCAAAACGCATCGAAGCTCTTGGCGGAAAGGCCGCGCTCGTACTGGTCAAGCCGAACATCGTATGGGTCGCGCTTGGGGTCCATGAGCTCGGCCTGATGCTTAAGCTGGCCGACGATTCTATCCACATAGGGCTCAAAGCTCGCCCAGTCATTGGCCGTCTTGGCCTTGTGCCACACGGCGTCGGCCTCGCAGGTGAGCCTGGTCCAGGCCTCGGCCTCCTCGGTGGGAATGACGCTCGCTTCGCGCTGGTCGCGGCCGAGTATGCGGATCTCGTCGAGCAGCTGCGGGTCGTCGATCTTGCCGCCGGCGACGGTTTCGCGTGCCAGCGAGCGCACAAGTTCGACAGACTTTTCGCTGGTCAGGAGCTTATGATGCTCGCCGGCAAGGGTGCCCATGGCGTCGGCGCGCGCTGCGGCGCCGTTGGCGGGGGCAATGGTCGCGCCGTCAAACTCGGCAATCTTGAGCAGGTACTCGCGGGTCCACAGCTTGCCCTCGAGCTTGCGGAATTTTTTGACGGCCTTATCGACCTTCATGCCTTTGGGCGTCTTGCCCGCTGCGGGCTCGGCCTTCTTATCGTGCTTCTTTCCCATACCATATCCTTGATCTCGCAGGTCGCCCGTCGCACGCGGCGGCGCGGCCAGTTTGCACAGCTACCTGCCTTGTACCCAGCACGAACAAAACGGAACGCGGCGATGCACACGCAGAATGTGCTATCCTATAGCCCAATGCGTTGACGGAGAGGGTTTTGCCCGCCGCGTCGCCGGCAAGAGAGGGAAGGTCATGGGCTGCAAGCCTTCCTGCGGTGACAAGGGCCAAGCGTTCACTCCCGAGCAGCGACCTCAACGGGCGCGCGGCCAGCGGCGGCGATGTCCCCAGTAGGGAAGCCGTGAGCCTCGCGACAAGGGGCAAAGAGTGGGCGCGGCGGGCCAGACATCCGCCGGGTCAAACAAGGTGGTACCGCGGAATTCAACCGTCCTTGGGCAATGCACATGCCCGAGGGCGGTTTTTTGTTACCGAACCGGGCCGCGTTTTCGCAACGTTAGACGGCGGCAGCCGCCTCGGCAAGCGGGGAGCGCGAGAGACGAAAGGGAAGACATGAGTCTGATTGATGATCTGGTCAAACTCGAGGAAGAGGCCAAGGAGCTCGTCGCAAGCGCCGATGACGCCGCCAAGCTCGAGGCTGCACGCGTTGAGCTGCTCGGTCGCAAGGGCCGCATCACCGGCCTGATGCGCATGATGGGCAAGCTCGCCCCCGAGGATCGTCCCGTGATGGGAAAGCGCGCCAACGAGATGCGCCAGCTGATCGAGGGCATGCTCGACGAGCGTACCACCGAGATGAAGGCCGCCGCCCTCAAGCACGCACTCGAGCACGAGGCCGTCGACATCACGCTGCCGGGTATCCGTCCGCAGATCGGTCACCAGCACCTGATCAAGCAGATCATCGAGGAGGCCGAGGACATCTTCTGCGGCATCGGCTACACCGTCGAGTCCGGCCCCATGGTCGACACCTCCTACTACAACTTCACCGCGCTCAACGCCCCCATGGATCACCCGAGCCGCTCGGCCCGCGATACCTTCTACGTGGTCGATAACAACCCCGGCAGCGTCGCGCACCCCGAGGCTCACGCCCACGGCGAGTCCGACGTGCTGCTGCGCACCCAGACCTCGGGCGTGCAGATCCACACCATGGAGTCGCAAAAGCCGCCCATCTACATGATCTGCCCGGGCACCGTCTACCGTCCCGACACGGCCGACGCCTGCCACCTGCCGCAGTTCAACCAGATCGAGGGCCTGGTCGTCGACGAGGGCATCACCTTTGGCGACCTTAAGGGCACGCTCGACTACTTTGTTAAGTGCATGTTTGGCGAGGACCGCAAGACGCGCTATCGCCCGCACTTCTTCCCCTTCACCGAGCCCAGCTGCGAGGTGGACGTGAGCTGCCACGTGTGCGGCGGCAAGGGCTGCAACTTCTGCAAGCACAGCGGCTGGATTGAGATCCTGGGCTGCGGCATGGTCGACCCCAACGTCCTGATTAACTGCGGCATCGACCCCGAGAAGTACACCGGCTTCGCCTTTGGCATTGGCGCCGAGCGCGTCGCGGCCCTGCGCTACGACCTGCCCGACCTGCGTACTCTCATGACAGGCGATATGCGTTTCCTGAATCAGTTCTAGGCTGCGGCTTGCCCAAGCACGGCACCTCGGCGCTCATTCGTCGCTTGCGTACCAAAGTACGCGGCGCTCCTCTTTCGGGCCGATCTGCCGCACTTGGACAACCCTCGCTTTGTAAGGAATGTTCACAAAGTTGAAGTTTCCACCTGCATCTCTTCGCAGGCTTTCAGTATGAAAGGAGAGCTAGATGCGTGTTTCTTACGACTGGCTCAAGACCATGATCGATATTCCGGAGGATCCCAAGACCCTTTCGGACGAATATATCCGTACCGGCACCGAGGTCGAGGCGATCGACACCGTGGGCGAGTCCTTCGACCACGTGGTGACCGCCAAGGTGCTCACCAAGACCCCGCACCCCGATAGCGACCATATGTATGTGTGCTCGGTCGACGTGGGCGACAAGAACCTCGACGCCGACGGCAACCCCGCTCCGCTGCAGATCGTCTGCGGCGCGCAGAACTTCGAGGCCGGCGACCACATCGTCACGGCCATGATCGGCGCTGTGCTCCCCGGCGACGTCAAGATCAAGAAGAGCAAGCTTCGCGGCGTCGTGTCCATGGGCATGAACTGCTCTGCGCGCGAGCTCGGCCTGGGCGGCGACCACTCCGGCATCATGATCCTGCCCGAGGACACGCCCTGCGGCATGCCGTTTGCTGAGTATGTGGGCTCGAGCGACACCGTGCTCGACTGCGAGATCACGCCCAACCGTCCCGACTGCCTGTCCATGATCGGCATGGCCCGCGAGACCGGCGCCATTTTCGATCGCGATTTCCACGTTGAGCTGCCCGCCATCAAGGCCGAGACCGGCCGCGCGACCGACGACGAGCTTTCGGTCGAGATTGCCGACGAGGGCCTGTGCGACCGCTATGTCGCCCGCATCGTGCGCAACGTGAAGGTCGGCCCCTCGCCCGACTGGATGGTCAAGCGCCTCAACGCCCTGGGCGTGCGTCCGCACAACAACATCGTCGACATCACCAACTACGTGATGATGCTCACCGGTCAGCCGCTGCACGCCTTTGACCTGGACACCTTTGCCGAGCGCGAGGGCAGGCGTCGCGTGGTGGTTCGCGCCGCCCAGCAGGATGAGAAGTTCACGACGCTCGACGGCGAGGAGCGCGTGCTCGACGCCGGCATGGGCCTCATCACCGACGGCGAGCGCCCCGTGGCGCTGGCCGGTGTTATGGGCGGTATGGATTCCGAGATCGAGGACGACACCGTCGATGTGATGGTCGAGAGCGCCTGCTTCAACGCCGGTCGCACCTCGCACACCAGCCGCGACCTGTCGCTGATCTCCGACGCCTCCATTCGCTTTGAGCGCCAGGTTGACGAGACCGGCTGCGTGGACGTCGCCAACGTTACCTGCGCTCTCATCGAACAGATCGCCGGCGGCGAGGTCGCTCCCGGCTATGTCGACGTGTTCCCCGCGCCCAAGACCATCGATAGCATCAAGCTGCGCTTGGCCCGCGTGCACGCCATCTGCGGCGCCGACATCGAGCCCGACTTTATCGAGCGCTCACTCACCCGCCTGGGCTGCACCGTCGAGCGCGACGGCGAGGACTTTATGGTCACCCCGCCGAGCTTCCGTCCCGACCTGCCGCGCGAGATTGACCTGATCGAGGAGGTCCTGCGCCTGTGGGGCATGGGCCGTGTGACGGCGACCATCCCGGCTGCCAAAAACCACATCGGCGGTCTGACGCGCGAGCAGAAGCTTACCCGCAAGGTCGGCGAGATCCTGCGCGCCTGTGGCCTCAACGAGACCACGACCTTTGGCTTTGCCGCCCCGGGCGACCTGGAGAAGATCGGCATGTCCACCGAGGGCCGCGGCTGCCCCGTGGTGCTCATGAACCCGCTGGTGGCCGAGCAGACCGAGATGCGCCGCTCGCTGCTGCCGGGCCTGCTGCAGTCTGTGGCCTATAACGAGGCCCACGGCACGCCCAACGTGCACCTGTACGAGGTCGGCAGCCTGTTCCACGGCCGCGAGAACGCCAGCCTGCCCAAGGAGACCAAGTCCGTGGCGGGTGTGCTCTCGGGCCAGTGGAGCGAGCAGTCTTGGACCATGAAGTACCGCAAGCTGCGTTTCTTCTTTGGCAAGGGCATCGTCGAGGAGCTGCTCGCCCAGCTGCGCATTGAGAAGGTTCGCTTCCGTCCTGTCGAGGGCGAGGGCTATGCCTTCCTGCAGCCGGGTCGCGCCGCCGAGGTCCTGTCCGGCGGCACCGTGCTGGGCTGGGTCGGCGAGATTCACCCCGAGGCGCGCGAGGCGATGGGCATCGATGAGGTCGTCGTTGCCTTTGAGCTCGACCTGGACAAGCTGATCAAGGGCGCTCGCAACCAAGAGAACTACCGCGAGTTCTCGCAGTATCCGGCTGTTGAGCACGACCTGGCTATCGTGGTCGATAACTCCGTGACCTGCGAGGATCTTGAGCGCCGCATTACCAGCGCCGGTGGCAAGCTGCTCGAGGGCGTGCGCCTGTTCGACGTCTACCGCGATCCCATCCGCATCGGAGCGGGCAAGAAGTCCATGGCCTTTGCGCTTACGTATCGCTCCGACGACCACACGCTCACCAGCGAAGAAGTCGAGAAGGCACACCAGAAGATCGTCACCAAGGTGTGCAAGGGCGTAAACGGCGAGGTCCGCGGCTAGGATTTGCGCTGGGTATAGGCCAGCGGTGGCTGCCGCCGAGTCCTACGTGACTGCTATGCTCGATATAAGGCGCTGCTGAGCCTGCATATATGACACGCGCATTACATAACGGCGTGCTGCTTTGTCGGCAGTGCGCCGTTTTGCTATGATAGCCCGCGGCGTGTTACGAATTTGACAATACGTAACACTGGCAAGGTGATTTAAGCGGCGTTGCAATTCCGTGCGCCGATAACCGGGAGGCGTATATGCACATTCCAGACAACTACCTGTCCCCGCAGACCGATGCCGTCATGGCGGTGGCGATGGTGCCCGTATGGGTTCACTGCATCAAAAAGGTGCGCGCCACGCTCGATCGCGAGCATATGGCGTTCCTGGGCATCTGCGCCGCATTCTCCTTCTTGCTCATGATGTTCAACGTGCCGCTGCCCGGCGGTACCACGGGTCACGCCGTTGGTGGCGCGCTCATCGCGCTGCTGCTTGGCCCCGAGGCCGCTGCCATTGCCGTCTCGGTCGCGCTAGCGCTGCAGGCGCTGCTATTTGGCGACGGCGGCGTTCTGTCGTTTGGCGCCAACTGCTTTAACATGGCCTTTGTGCTGCCGTTTGTCGCTGCTATCGTGTTTCGTGCGCTCAACAGCCGTCTGCACGACAAGAGCTGGGGCACCTCGGTTTCTGCCATCGTAAGCGGCTGGGTCGGCCTGTGCCTGGCGGCCCTGTGCGCGGCAATCGAGTTCGGTATTCAGCCGATGCTCTTCACGAATGCTTCGGGCGCTCCGCTGTACTGCCCCTTCCCGCTGTCCGTGGCTATTCCTGCCATGTTGATCCCGCATATGCTGGTTGCCGGCGTGATCGAGGGCGTGGCGACGGCCGCCATCTACGGCTTTATCAAGAAGACGGCGCCGAGCATTATCGTCGGGCCCGGGGCCATCGATGGCCAGCTTGCTGCCGAGGGCGCTGCTGTCAAGAAGACCTCGCTGGTTCCCACGCTCATTTTGGTCGCCGTGCTCGTGGTGGCCACGCCGCTGGGATTGCTTGCCACCGGTGACGCCTGGGGTGAGTGGGACGCCGAGGGCGCCGCAACTGCCGTTCAGGAGGCTGGCGACGACAGCCTGCAGGCTTCGGTCGGCCTCGATACTCCGACCTTTGCCGACGCGCTGCCCACGGGTGATTACCTGCAGGCCTATTCCGAGGAACAGGGCCTTGGCTTTGCCGGCCAGGCTGCCATGTATATCCTTTCCGGTGTGATTGGCGTGGCGGTGCTCACCATCGCATTCCGCCTGATTTCGCTGACGGTTAAGGAAAGCTGAGCGCATGCAAATGGTCGAGCTGCCTAGCTGGCTTGCGGCCGAGGAGCGATACGAGCCCGCGGGGGCTCGGCATCGTGTGATGCAAAAGAATGTCCTGCACCTGGCGAGCCTGCTTGAGCGGGTTCGCCTGGGTGGAGGTGCGCACGAGGGCGGGTCGATGGTCGACCGCGCCCTTTCTTGCGTTTCGGCTCCGGTGCGTCTGGTGGGGATGTTCGTTTGCGTCCTGTGCGTGTGTCTGACGCAAAGCCCGCTGTACCTCATGTTGATGGCGGCTATCGTGTTGGTGCTCGTTGCCGTACGCCCCGTACGCGGGCTGCGGGCAACCTTTGTGCCGGCGCTTGGCGCTGCGGGGCTCGCGGTGGTTCTGGCACTGCCTGCCCTGCTGCTGGGCGCGTCTGCCACGGGCGCCATGCTCAAGATCGCGCTCAAGACGTTTATTAATGTGTCGCTGGTGCTGGGTGTTTCGTGGACGCTCACCTGGAGCCGCATGTCGGCGGCGCTCAAAATGCTGCACCTGCCCGATGAGGTTATCTTTACGTTTGATATGGCACTCAAGCATATCGAGGTGCTGGGACGCACGGCGCACGATCTGTGCGAATCAGTCATGCTGCGCAGCGTCGGTTCCGCGCCTGCGGGTTTTTCGCGCACCGACTCGCTGGCGGGTATCATGGGCATGACGTTTATCAAGGCGATGGAATGCAGCCGCGCGATGGACGAGGCCATGCTGTGCCGCGGCTTCGCCGGCGTGTATCCGGCGCCTGCACGGAGCGGCTTTGGCTGGCGCGATGCGGCTTACGCGGCCGTTGTGACGTTGCTCGCCGTGTTGTGCGCGATGTTGTAGCGCGGACGGTCGAACCGTCGATGTGAGTAGGGAAGGGCGACGTTTTGGCAAACGATACGAATAACGCGATGGGTGTGAGCGGTGTTGCCGGCGCCGAGGTCACGCCGCTCATCGAGTTTCGCGACGTGGTGTTTTCCTATGCGGGTCATACGGTGGTCGACGGCGTTTCATTGCAGGTGAACCGTGGGGAGCTCGTTGCTCTGCTTGGTCCTAACGGCTGCGGCAAGACGACGATCATGCGTCTTATCAACGGCCTTGAGCTTGCGGACGCGGGTGCGTACCTGTTCGACGGGTATGCGGTCGATGCCGCATATCTCAAGGATTCCGCGACGGCCCAGCGGTTCCATCAGCGCGTGGGCTTTGCGTTCCAAAACGCCGATGCGCAGCTCTTTTGTGCCACGGTCGGCGAGGAAGTCGCGTTTGGCCCGGCTCAAATGGGGCTGCCGGCAGACGAGCTCGAGCGCCGCGTCTGCGATGCCATGGAGCTGTTCCAGGTTGCCGATCTTGCCGACGTCTCTCCCTATCAGCTCTCGGGCGGGCAAAAGAAGCGCGTTGCGCTGGCTGCGGTGGTGTCGATGAACCCGGATATCCTGGTGCTCGACGAGCCCACCAACGGACTTGACGAGGACTCGTGCGACATCGTGGTCAACTTTCTACTGGCCTATGTTGCTGCCGGCAAGACGGTCTTGATGAGCACACACCATCAGGATTTGGTGCGGCGCATGGGTGCCCGCGCCATCTATATCGATCGATATCACCATGTGGTTGAGGCGCCGGTGTCGTCGTATGGAACCGAGAGCGGCGCTGCGGAATAGTTGCTGCGTAGAGCGTGCGTAGCCGCCCGCGCGGCTTTGCCGTGATGGTATAGTTATCCAGGTTTTTATGGGGGTGGCTATGCCAAGCTGGAACATTCATATCGCTCAGACGGAGCGTTTGCTGGAGCGCACCGGTGCGCTTGCCAATAGCGTGCGCGACCGCAATGCCTTTTTGTTTGGCTGCGTGGTTCCGGATATCTTCGTGGGCTATATGGTCCCTGGCATTGCCGATCCCATCCCGTACCGCATTACGCACTTTGCCAAGCCTGAGCCCATCCCTAAGCCTCGTGAGCATGAGTTCTGGGATACCTATGTGGCGCCGTTGCTCAAAGGCGCACCCGCGGGCGAACCTGCTGAGGCCACCTCGATTGTCGAGGAACGCGAGCGACTCAATCGGGTGCATTATCCCCAACGTTACAAGGACGCCGAGCCGGTTGCCGGCCCCGGCGCCTGTGAGTTTTCGCTTGCGTCCGAAGATGTGGCGCAGTCGCTGCTCGATCTGACGCTGGGCGTTTGGTCTCACCTTGTGGCCGATACTGTGTGGAATACCCGCGTGAACCAGTACCTGGAGGCGCACGGCGGCAAGCCGTGCGAGGAATTCCGCATTAAAAAGCAAGGCGACTTTGACTGGTTTGGCAAGACGCTCAGCATTGTTTCGATTCCGCGCGCGACCGATCGCCTCTATACTGCGGCGACGCGTTTTGGTCAGTATCCCATCCATAAGGAGTATGTGCTCAAGACCATCGGCGTTATGCACGAGATTGTACGCGAAAACCCCGGCGAGCCCGATCATCCGCCGTATCGCTTGCTAACCGAGGAGTTTTTCGATGCAACGTTTACCGAGGTCGTCGAGCTAACCGAGGCGGGTTTTGCCGCCCGTGTCGAATCGCCCGATGTGTCTGCGCTGCCCCTGATTGCTAGCTGCTAGCTGGCCGGCCCGGCAGTGAATAGCTCAACCCAATCGACAAGTAGCTCTTGCCGCAGGGCATCTTCGGCAGTGCGCTCCTGTTTAGTCTTTGGGGTGTAGGGAAGCCCAGCCTTTTTATGGATGAGCTCGGCTATGTGGTTGAAGCTCTTCTTCTCCTTGATCTGGTCATAGGTAATTTGGATGACGTCGTAGCCCATGCTTGTGAGTGCGGTGGCGCGCTCGGCATCGGAGAGGCTCGCGGCTTCGCTGTCGTGGGCGGAGCGGCCTTGGCATTCAAGGATGACGCCCATGCTGTCGGTGGCGCTTTCGATGAGGATATCGGCGTAGCAGCAGGTTTTGTCATACAGCGAACGCGCGGCTTCGCTGAGCGGGATGCGCGCGTTATTGGTGATGTCGATGCCCAGACCGCCCTCATCGCGGGGGAGCGAGATGAGAATTGACGTCTGGACTTCAAAGGGCGAGGCGGTCTGTCCTGTCATGCGTTCGGCGGCCCAGCGGAGCTGCTTAACGCCGCGCAGGCCTGCGGCCTGCTTGGCGAACGCGGCGATATCCGCTGCGGTAAGAAGCGGCGTGCGCTTCCACAAGTTGGTGTCATTGCCCTTGGTGTCGTTAGCTCGCTCCCAGCCGCAGCTGGGCGGAATGAGCTTAAGCGAAATAGCTTCATCGAGTTGTTGTTGCGTTCGCTCGCAGGGCTTAAACACTGCAAAGGAGCCGCACATCTCGTAGCAAGCCATGAGTAACTGGCTGCGTGAGACCTGCGTGGCAAGGCTGAGCAGCGTGAACTCCGGTGAAGTGACATCAAACCCATGCTCAGTCTGCCTAAACGACCCAGGAGGCGGCTCTTGGGTTAGCAGACGGCTATGAAATAGCTTTCCGTTCGCGCGCTGTTTTCTTTCGCCCACGAATCTCCAAACTGGTGTGCCGAGCAAGTCTTTAAATACTGGTTGTTTTGAGTAGTGTACCAAGCGATGGTCATGGTCGGGCGGCAGGATTGCCGGATAGAGTCCCAGTATCTGGGGCGGGATGCGATAGTACTGAAAAGCCGTGGGTCCGCAGGCAAGAAATGACATGGCGATCCGATCGTTTGAGCGTAGTTTGGGCTAGAAAAGCTATCGGTTTCGGAAGTGCGGGGAAAAAGACAAACAGGCAAACCACAAGCGGTATTTGAGCCAACTTTATCAGGGGTTTTGTTGAAATAAAAGGGCTTGTACTCGGAGGTAAGCAATTTTTCCCCGCACTTCCGAAAACCAGGTCGATCTGGCTCTTGCTAAAACGATTTATCAGCGTCGGTTAAGGTGTGGGTTTGCCACCGGGCGAACACTTTTAGCGCTTGGGACTTTATTCATTGGGCCTCGAAGGGTGGATTTCGCACTTTTGGTAAAGAAATGAGTGCGTGTTTTGCTGTGCGCCGGCATTGGCATAGAAAAAGGGCCCGGAAGGCTTTGCCTTCCGGGCCCTTTGCAATGCAAGTGTGCTTGCAAGTACGACTTAGCGCACCTGAGCGACGTAAGCGACGTTGGTCGAGGAGACCTTGTCCTCGAGCTGGACGCTCATGCGGGGATCGCCAGCGGTAGCGACGGTCAGGTCTCCGGCCTCGACGTAGCCGAGCTCCTTAGCGGTCTCGATCGCCTTGACGATCGTGCCGTTGACGGTGCCCTGGGTAATCTCGGCCTGGTGCGGGATAACGCCCCAGTACATGATCATCTGCTGGACGGCCCACTCGTGGCGGGAGAACGCGCAGATCGGCATGTTGGGACGGAAGTGCGAGATCAGGCGAGCGGTGCGGCCGGTGGTCGTCGGCACGGTGATGCACTTGGCGCCAACGGTGGTAGCCATGTTCACAGCGGACATACCCACAACGTTGTTGACAACACGGGTGCCGTGGGCATCGGCCGGAACCTCGAGCGGAGCGTGAGCCGGGAGGTACTTTTCGGTCTCGAGAGCAATGCTGGCCTGCATCTTAACGGCCTCGACCGGGTACTTACCGGCAGCGGACTCGCCAGAGAGCATAACGGCGTCGGTGCCGTCGTAGATGGCGTTAGCAACGTCGGCAACCTCGGCGCGCGTCGGGCGCGGGTTCTGCTGCATGGAGTCGAGCATCTGCGTAGCGGTGATAACGGGCTTGTAGGCCGCGTTGCACTTGGCGATGATCTCCTTCTGGATGTGGGGAACGAGCTCGGGCTTGATCTCGATGCCCAGGTCACCACGGGCAACCATGATGCCGTCGGAGGCCTCGAGGATCTCGTCGAAGTTCTCGACGCCCAGGGCGCACTCGATCTTCGGGAAGATCGTGACGTGCTCGCCACCGTTCTCGCGGCAAAGCTTGCGGATGCCGCGGACGGACTCGCCGTCACGGATGAAGGAAGCGGCGATGTAGTCGATGTTCTCGGTCAGGCCAAAGAGGATGTCCTGACGATCGCGCTCGGTGATGGCGGGCAGCGAGATGTTGACGTTGGGCATGTTGACGCCCTTGCGCTCGCCGATCAGGCCGTCGTTCTTGACGACGCAGGTCATGTCCTGGCCGTCGACGGACTCGACCTCGAGGGCAACCAGGCCGTCATCGATCAGGATGAGGGAGCCCTTCTCGACCTCGGAGGGCAGAGCCAGGTAGTCGAGGGAGATGTGCTCAGAGGTGCCGTGGAAATCCTCGGACGTGGGCTGAGCGGTGACGACGATCTTGTCGCCGGTCTTGACGGCAACCTTCTTGCCATCGACCAGAAGGCCGGTGCGGACCTCGGGGCCCTTGGTGTCGAGCAGGATGCCGACGGGCATACCGAGCTCCTTGGAAATACGACGGACGCGCTCGATGCGACCGTGGTGCTCGTCGTAGGAGCCGTGCGAGAAGTTAAAACGGGCGACGTTCATGCCCGCCTTGATCATCTCGCGGATGGTCTCGTCGCTATCGCAGGCGGGACCCATGGTGCATACAATCTTAGTGCGCTTGTACATTCAGACCTCCATCTGACATCGTCTTGCGCTGATAGATAAACCATAAGAAATAAAACTGAGTTGATTATAACGAAATGGCGACCGAATACCCCAAAAAATCGACCGTATGCCGAATTAGAAGTTCATTTTTTGCGGAAAAACGGTATATGCAAAAACTTTACCAACCGTTCTAACCGCTGCTATCTGGGCGATATTTCAATTTGATGATGCGCCGAAGAAAAAACGTTTTATCAATGTTGAGCATCACACGGCCTGCACCGTTGCTTATGGACCATATTTCCAAATGGATTGTTTTGGCTAGACGCGTTGCTTTGGGGTACCATAGCTCCACTATCAACTGCCGCTCAGCACGGCAGCCTTGATGAGCCCTTGCCCTTCTCCTGGGAATTATGATCGGGCATCAATCTGCTGAGTGGCCCGAATCCCAGGAGGGGACTCTATATGCAAAAGGAATACCTGTCCGCCGCGGCGGAGGTGCTCAGCGACCAAGGCGTCGATGAGCACCTCGGCCTGAGCACCGGTGAGGCGTCGTCGCGCCTCGCCAAGACAGGCCCTAACAAGCTCGAGGAAGCCGAGAAGACGCCGCTGTGGAAGCGTTTCTTTGAGCAGATGGCCGACCCCATGGTCATCATGCTGATCGTTGCCGCCGTCATCAGCGCGCTCACGGGCATGGTCAAGGGCGAGCCCGACTTTGCCGATGTCGTCATCATCATGTTCGTCGTTATCGTCAACTCGGTACTGGGCGTGGTCCAGGAAGCCAAGAGCGAGGAGGCCCTCGAGGCCCTGCAGGAGATGAGCGCGGCGCAGTCCAAGGTGCTGCGCGACGGCAAGCTCGTGCATCTGCCGAGCGCCGAGCTCGTGCCCGGTGACGTGATCATGCTCGAGGCGGGCGACTCCGTTCCGGCCGACTGCCGCGTCCTCGAGAGCGCCACGATGAAGATCGAAGAGGCCGCACTCACCGGCGAGTCCGTGCCCGTAGAGAAGCACGCCAACGTGATCGAGCTTGCCGCGGGCACCGACGACGTGCCGCTCGGCGATCGCAAGAACATGTGCTACATGGGCTCCACCGTGGTGTACGGCCGCGGCCGCGCCGTCGTGGTCGGTACCGGCATGGATACCGAGATGGGCAAGATCGCCGGCGCCCTGGCCGAGGCCAAGGAAGAGCTCACGCCGCTGCAGGTGAAGCTTGCCGAGCTCAGCCGCATTCTTACCATCATGGTGATCGTCATCTGCGTCGTGATCTTTGGCGTCGATATCCTCCGCCACGGCGTAGGCAACGTCCTTACCGACCCGACTGCCCTGCTCGACACCTTTATGGTCGCCGTCTCGCTCGCCGTCGCTGCCATCCCCGAGGGCCTGGTCGCCGTCGTGACCATCGTGCTGTCGCTCGGCGTGACCAAGATGGCCAAGCGCCAGGCAATCATCCGCAAGCTCTCTGCCGTCGAGACCCTCGGCTGCACGCAGACCATCTGCTCTGACAAGACCGGCACCCTTACCCAAAACAAGATGACCGTCGTCAAGCACGAGCTCGCCGCGCCTAAGGAGAAGTTCCTGGCCGGTATGGCGCTGTGCTCCGATGCCCAGTGGGACGAGGAGCTGGGCGAGGCCGTGGGCGAGCCGACCGAGTGCGCGCTCGTCAACGACGCCGGCAAGGCTGGTCTCACCGGTCTGACTGCCGAGCAGCCGCGCGTGGGCGAGGCCCCGTTCGACTCGGGCCGCAAGATGATGTCCGTGGTCGTCGAGACCCTGGACGGCGAGTACGAGCAGTACACCAAGGGCGCGCCCGACGTGGTAATCGGCCTGTGCACCCACATCTACGAGGGCGATAGGGTCGTCCCCCTGACCGAGGAGCGTCGTGCCGAGCTCGTGGCCGCCAACAAGGCCATGGCCGACGAGGCCCTGCGCGTGCTGGCGCTGGCAAGCCGCACCTACACCGAGGTCCCGAGCGACTGCAGCCCCGCTGCGCTCGAGCACGACCTGGTCTTCTGCGGCCTGTCCGGCATGATCGACCCTGTCCGCCCCGAGGTCGCCGACGCCATCCGCGAGGCCCACGACGCCGGTATCCGCACCGTCATGATCACGGGCGACCATATCGACACCGCCGTGGCCATTGCCAAGCAGCTGGGAATCGTCACCGATCGCAGCCAGGCCATCACCGGTGCCGACCTCGATCGCATGAGCGACGAGGAGCTCGACGCGCACATCGAGGACTACGGCGTGTACGCTCGCGTCCAGCCTGAGCACAAGACCCGCATCGTCGAGGCATGGAAGTCGCGCGACCAGATCGTGGCCATGACGGGCGACGGCGTCAACGACGCCCCGTCCATCAAACGCGCCGACATCGGCGTGGGCATGGGCATCACCGGCACCGACGTCACCAAGAACGTCGCCGACATGGTGCTTGCCGACGACAACTTCGCCACCATCATCGGCGCCTGCGAAGAGGGTCGCCGCATCTACGACAACATCCGCAAGGTCATCCAGTTCCTACTTTCGGCCAACCTTGCCGAGGTATTCTCGGTGTTTATTGCCACGCTCATCGGCTTTACCATCTTCCAGCCGGTGCAGCTGCTGTGGGTGAACCTGGTTACCGACTGCTTCCCCGCGCTTGCGCTGGGCATGGAGGACGCCGAGGGCGACATCATGAAGCGCAAACCGCGCAACGCTAAGGACGGCGTCTTTGCCGGCAATATGGGCCTGGACTGCGTGGTCCAGGGCCTGATCATCACCGTGCTGGTGCTGGCGAGCTTCTTTGTGGGCGTGTACTTTGACATGGGCTACATTCACATCGCCGATATGATCGCCGGCAACGCCGACGAGGAAGGCGTGATGATGGCCTTCATCACGCTCAACATGGTCGAGATCTTCCACTGCTTCAATATGCGCAGCCGTCGCGCGTCACTGTTTAGCATGAAGAAGCAGAACAAGTGGCTGTGGGGGTCGGCCGCGCTGGCGCTGGTGCTGACGGTTGGCGCGGTGTCGCTCGTCTCGTGGAAGCAGACCGAGGGCGTGAGTGAAAAGATGGTCGAGCCACCGCAGTTCTCACTGAAAGCCCTCTTTGACGGGACGTTCATCCCGCAATTTGAAGAATATTATACCGCGACATTCCCGGCCCGGCAGACCCTGATGGGCTGGAACCAGAAGCTGAACCGATTCTATTATTATTCCGGCGCCAGCGAAGAGGACAATATGCTCGTTCTGGACGGCAGCACCGGCGCGGAGCAGGGCGGCGAATCGCTCGGTGATGTGGAGGCCGCGCTGAACGGCAAAACGGAGCCGGACACAACGCCCGCGCCGGACACCTCTGCGGATATAACGTCTGATCCGTCGACGCAGAGTCCCACGACAGGGGAGACCACATCGCCGGAGACCGAGACGCCGCCGGAGCAGCCCGCCAAGCCGGATCCCGCACTCGACAACCCCGACGAATCCGAGGCCAGCTACGCAGGCTCCGTGGTTGTAGTCGGGACGCGCGCCATGGAGATCCCGACCGCGGACGAGGGCATCATCACGTCCTATGCCAAGGCCGTGGACGATCTGGCTGGTGCAATGGGCGAGAATACCCGCACCATCAGCCTTATCACGCCGAACGGCGGCGAATTCTATTCGCCCGAGAGCCTTCACACCGGCCTGCACAGCCAGAAGGACATGATCGACC
>USHS01000003.1 GCA_900554585.1 uncultured Collinsella sp. | reverse complement strand
TGATCGATCAGGTCCCTAAGGCGCTGAACCTGAGAGTCCCACTCCTCGGGCGTCATATCGATAATGTCGCCATTAGAGAACTGGCCGATCGGCTCAAGCAGGCTCGCGGTATCAAAGGTACCGATATACAGCTTGCCGTCGAACTTCTGCATGCGCCAAATGTACTGGTTCTCGTTTCGGCCAAAGCCCGAAGTCAGACCGGAAATACCGCCCTCGGGGAACATGTCGGTGCGATCGCCAACGACGAGCTCCATGTTCTCGTCCTTGTCCATGCGATAGATGTTGACCGACTGCTCAAGATTGGCATTCACAAACGAGCAGTCAACGCCGCCCATGCCGCTCTTGCCGCCCTCTTCGGTGTTGGATTTGTTGAACAGGATGCGCTCGAGGGCAATCTCCTCGTCGTTATATTCACCGATATAGAGGTAGCCATTGTAGACAATAAGGTTAGCAGCGCCAGAACGGGTACGGGCAGGATCGATGCCAAAGCAGTACTTTGCACCGTCCGTCTCCTGATCGCCAACAATGGGAGTCCACGAATAGCTGCCGTCGGCGTTCTTGTCGCCACGGACCATGGCGAACGACTGCATGGAATTATCATCGGGAGCGTTCTCGGGCGTACCGGTGCAGATGGTCGCATAGAGATGGCCATTGTACGAGACCATATCCCAAATGGCGCCGCCGTAGATGCTGTCCTGATAGCGAATCGCCGGATAGTTAAACAGCGTGCCCGAGTTGGCAATCTCGGTGAAGCTGCCCGGGCCCTTCGAAGGGTCAGATGACGTCAGGATTGTCGCCACAAACTCATTGCCCGCTTTACCCACATTGCTGATGACGAGCTGGCCATCATGGACGCACATGCCGCGGATACCGGTTGAGATGCCCTGCTTGTAGGCATCGCGGTAATCGTCCACGCTCGAAAGGCCCTGATAGACAACTTTCCACTCATCCGTCTTAGGATCGATCTCGTATACAGAAGGCAGACCGCTTTTGCCGCCATTGGTCCTGACGCTGCCGCAGAAATAGAGCTTACCCTTATAGCTCACGGCATTGCGGAACAAAGGACCGACGCCGTTGAGCGATTCAGAGAGCAGCAGCTTGGTCTCACCGGTCTTGGTATTGATCTTAACCAAGATGCCGCCGCTGTCCTTGTCGGCCGTGCCGTCCTCCTTCTGCTGTCCATAGAAGAAGGTGCCGTTAAACATGGCCTCCAGCGTCAGGCGCATGGTCTCGGCATCAAAGGAATCGCCCAGCGTGCCGTTCATGAGCGTCAGCGTGTTGCCCATCGCCGCATAGCAGGTGCCCACATAAAGCCAGTCACCATAGCTCGCAGCCGCCCAAGTGTAACTCTGGCCGCGATCGCCTTCGTTGTTGGCCGTATTACCATCGGCGCCCGGAACGGCAACGGCACCGTTACCCTGGTAGTCGACGATGCCATCCGGCTGCGACGTTCCTACCGTAGGATGCGAGAGCTTCTCAAAGGAATACCCATTTCCCGCATTGTAGGTAACGGCACCCGAAGCATCTTCGGCATGCGCCGGCAGCGGCGATACCAAGATAGCGGCAAGCGCTGCCGCCAAGCCAAGTGCTCCCACTCGTCTCATAAGGCTATAACCTCCCCTGTCCTAAAGCCCAGCTTTAGCATTCTTCATTTCTGTCCACGGTTAATTGCAATCTGAGCACAGCAATAATCAGCGTATAAATATACACCTGTAATTTTTTGAACGGGTTAATAGATGCTCAATTGGTAACGAATTCCGCGCGAACCGTCACCAAACTCCACTTTCGCCGCATCTAAAGGTTATTTTTTGCGCAAATTTTTGGATGCCGATAGTCACAATGAGCAGGAGTCCGGTATCCACCGGAGAGGGCAACGCCTACATTTTCATAACGTAATAGCCCGCGCCCCTCACCGCCGTCTCGAGTGTGTCGCGATCAACCGGGCGCTTCGAGCGTACGCGCGCCGTGCGGTCCGCATACGTCACCGTAGCCCACACGCCATCAAGCGCATTGAGGGCATTCGTCACATTCCGAGCGCATCCGTCGCAGCTCATGCCGCCGATAAGCAGCTCCTCACGATAGGGGTAGTGGGACTCGTCGGTGTCTGCCACCACAACCTTCTTGGCTTTCTTGCCGCTCGCGCCATCACTGCAACAACTCTTTCCATGCGTCGACGCCGCAATGCGACGCAGCCCAAAAAACATGCCGACGGCAATGACGGCCAGCACGATGAGATTCGCAGGGTTGAGCAAGTCACTCATGCGTTCCCCTTTCAAGTAGCCCTATCTAGATACCCCCATGGGGTGTTCCCATCTTAACCCAAAATCATGTCCGTTCGGTCAATTAGTTTCCCTCTTCAAACTTTTAGTTGACCAAGGCTTACTTTCGTGTATAAGTTTTCCTAGGCTAACAAGTGAGGGATCGAAAGGGGCAACGTGACTCGAACCATCGACATCCCAACATACCAAACGGCTGTCGTGCGCAACTGCTCCCCTACGCTCGCAGGTATCAAGCCGGCTTCGCTCTTTACCTATCCCGGCGTTTACGCCAACCAAAACGGAAAACTCGGCATCGCTCAAATCGAAGAGCGACGCTCTCGCCTGCTCGCCGTCATAGCCCAATGCAACCGCGAGCTCCAGCCGCTCGGGATCCATATGAGCGTTTTGGTCTGGCGCCCCTGCGGAGCGCTCATCTATGTGTACCGACCTGCGGACCTTATGCGATATCTCTCCGACCCCCGCGCCGCGACGGCTCTTGTCGCCGAAGGATACGATGTCCACAACCTGCCCGCATCCCTGGTGCATCTCGCCGCGCGCATCACGCTGGCAAGCAGCAATGCCGCAGAAAGCGCCTATGACAGCAGTGTCTGCGCACTCGCGCGAAATAGGCGCTGCGATACGGGGTACACGTGCGAGTTCCCCCACGAAATTGGCTATTTTTTGGGCTATCCCTACGAAGATGTCCATCAGTTTATCGTCCAACACGGCGAAAACTATAAGGTCTTTGGCGCCTGGAAGGTATACACGAACGTCGAACAGGCGCTTACGACCTTTGACTCCTATCGCGCATGCACGCAATACCTTACCCATATCTATCAGCAGGGCCACAGCCTGGCAAAACTTGCCCAGGCAGCCCGATAGAACATACAAACCGCGGCCGCACGCCGCACAACCGAAAGGACTCAATATGAGCAAGATCGCCGTCGTCTATTGGAGCGGCACGGGCAACACCGAGGCCATGGCAAACCTCGTTGCCGAGGGCACCACGTCCGCGGGCGCCGAGGCCGAAGTCATCCCCTGCGCCGACTTCTCTGCCGGCAGGGCCGCCGACTATGATGCCTTCGCCTTCGGTTGCCCCGCCATGGGCTCCGAGGAGCTCGAGTATGACGAGTTCCAACCGATGTGGGACGAAGTCAAGGAGACCCTCGGCGACAAGAAGGTAGTCCTCTTTGGCTCTTATTCGTGGGCCGAAGGCGAATGGATGGACAATTGGAAGGCGGACGCCGATGAGGCAGGCGTCAACGTGGTCGACTCCGTCATCTGTTACGACGCCCCCGACGATGAGGGCGAGGCGGCCTGCCGCGCCCTTGGAGCCGAGCTCGCCTAGCGGCAATGAGCTCCGCCCGTAACGCGCTCTGCGCCAAAACACATTCGTGTCCCAACAAAAACGGGAGCCGGATCACATCCAGCTCCCGTTTTCTGCTATGTCAGTCATATAAAGCAGCTATGAGATATTGCCCAAAAACGCCTTGGTGCGCTCGCTCTTAGGATGGTCGAAGACCTCGCTCGGCGTGCCATCCTCCACGATAACGCCGCCGTCCATAAAGACGACGCGGTCGGCGACGTCGCGGGCAAAGCCCATCTCGTGCGTCACGACGATCATGGTCATGCCGTCGCGCGCCAGGTCGCGCATGACGCCCAGAACGTCGCGAACCAGCTCAGGATCGAGCGCCGACGTGGCCTCGTCAAAGAGCATCACGTGCGGATTCATCGACAGGGCGCGGGCGATGGCCACGCGCTGCTGCTGACCGCCCGAAAGCTGACTCGGCATAAAATCGATGCGCTCGGCCAGGCCGACCTTGGTCAGCTCCTCGATGGCAATCTTCTCGGCCTCTTCCTTGCTGCGCTTGAGCACCTTTTGCTGCGCAAGCATGACGTTCTTTTTGACCGACAGGTGCGGGAACAGGTTGAACTGCTGAAACACCATGCCCAAGTGCGTACGCACCTTATTGAGGTCAACGCCCTTGGCGCACACATCCACGCCCTCGACGACAATCGAACCACTCGTGGGCTCCTCAAGACGGTTAATGCAGCGAAGCATCGTCGACTTGCCCGAACCCGAAGGGCCCAGGACTACGACGACCTCGCCCTTGCGCACATCTAGATCGATGTCGCGCAGGACCACGTTATCGCCAAAGGCCTTCTGGAGATTCTTGATGCTGACGACGACCTCGTTCGAGTTATTGGTTTCGCTCATGATAGAACCTCCTTACAGACCAGCGATATGGTCGGCGGGCGTCGCGACAACCTGTCCGGCGCTCTTGGTGGGACGCTTCTTTTTGGTTTCGGCCGTACCCAGCAGCCTCGCCTCGAGACCGCTCACCAAGCGCGCAAGCGGCAGGGTAATGACCAGATAGAACAGGGCGGCAACCACATACGGCGTAATGGAGCCCGTCGTTGCCACGATGGTGCGGGCGTTCATGACGATCTCGACCACGCCCACGGCGGCGAGCAGCGACGTATCCTTGTAGAGCAGGATAAACTCGCTGGTCAGCGTAGGCAGGACATTGCGGAACGTCTGCGGAATCATAACGTAGAGCAGCGTCTGGAAGGCATTCATGCCCAGCGAGCGAGCAGCCTCGTTTTGACCCTTGGGGATCGACTGAATACCGGCGCGGAAGATCTCGCACAGGTACGCAGACGAGTTCATGGCCATGACGATAACGCCCAAGACGTAGTCGTCAACCTTGACACCGGCAAGCGGCAGGCCAAAGAACGCGATATAGATCTGCAGGAATGCCGGCGTGCCGCGGATGATATTCACGTAGATGCCGGCAAGGCAGCGCAAGATGCGCGATTTGGAGATGCGCATGAGCGACAGGGCAAAGCCAAAGGGGATCGCCAGCGGAAACGCCACAAGCACGATCGAGAGCGACATAAGGAAGCCCTTAAAGACGATCGGCAGACTCTGGACCAAAATGACCGGGTTCAAGAACAGGCGCAGGAACATATTGGAGTTCCATGCCTCGACCCACGGCTGTTCCTTAAGATCGGCCAGGAAGTTGTCAAAGGCCGTCACGCCTTTGATCTCGACGGAAGGAATCTTGGAAATCTTCTTGGTCGAACCGTCGGCAAGCGTATAGGTTCCGCTAAAGGCCTCATCGCCGCCCTCGACGGGGAACGTCACGCCGTAAACCTCGACACGGAAAAAGCCGCCGGCAGGCGCCGTCTCGCCAAAGTCAATCTTGAGCGTCTGGCCGTCAGCCTTGCACGTGGGCTTCATGGGCGTACGATCCATGAGGTCCTCGCCCGAGAGCATCGTCAATCGCGTGTCATCGGTACCAAACGTCGTGCCGTCGACAAACGTCAGAGAAAGACCGCTCAGCTCCTCGTCGGCATCGGCCTGAACTTCCCAGGTAATGCGCGTCTCGGTGCCGCCGACCACAGCGCTGCCCGAACCGGTGTTGGGTCGGGCGGTAATCTTTGCGGTCTCAAGCGCCTGGGCGGTCGTGGGCGCATATGCCCCCACGCACACCAGCGCGAGCGCCACGGCCATGGCGCAGGCTAGCTTTTGGAGCAAGGCGGGCAGTGGAAAACGCTGCTCCGCAGCCCCTTTGTTCAGTCGAGACAAGGTGGCTCCTATCGTAGAAGTTGCCGGCAAAACGAGACGGAAACACTCTCCGTCAAGAGAAGCGCAAAGGCCCTCTCCGCCAAAACGGAAAGGGCCCGCGCGCAATCAAGTAGCTATTTTACTTGATGTTGTACTTAGCCATGAGGGCGTCGACGGTACCGTCGTCAGTCAGGTCCTTGATGGCCTGGTTGATGTCGTCCTTGAGCTTGGTGTTGCCCTGGTTGATGGCGATAGCGTACTCCTCGCCGGTGCTGACCTGCTTGATGGTCTGGCAGGTGTTGAACTGCTCGGCGGTCAGCTGGCTGGCAACGGAGCGGTTGGTGACTACGGCGTCGCCCTTATCGGACTGCAGGGCGCTGAAGCACTCGGTGGCGTCCTTGTAGGGGACAATCTTGGCCTTGGGGAAGTTCTCCTGGGCAAAGGCCTCGGCGGTCGAGCCAGACTGGACGATGATGGTAGCGTCGGCGTTGTTGAGCTTCTCACTGAAGTTGTCGGCCGTGATGTCGGTGTTATCGACCTTGGTCACGATAGCCTGATCGTCCATGTAGTAGGAATCGGAGAAAGTGACTTCCTTCTCACGCTCGGGCGTGTCGGTGATAGCCGCGATGGCGACGTCGTACTTGGCGCCCGAAGCAACGCCGGGGACGAGCGTGTCAAAATCATTGTTGACATACTCGACATCCAGACCCAGCTTATCGCCGATAGCCTTAATGAGTTCAAGGTCAAAGCCCTGGTAGTCGCCATTGTCATCCTTGTACTCAAACGGAGCGTACTCGGCAGAGGTGCCGACGGTCAGCGTACCGTCCTTGACGAGCGCGTACTCCTTGGAACCGTCGACCTTCTCGACCTTAGCGTCGTCAGAGCTGCTAGAACCGGCATCAGAACCAGAGGTGGCGTTGGACGAGCCGCAGCCCGTCAGAGCAAGGGCGAGCGCCATAGCACCCGTGGCGGCAAATGCGCCAAGCTTCTTCAGCTTCATAATCAGTCTCCTTCCAATGACCCCACGTGATTCAGGGGTCTGCAAAAACTGAGGGTTATTATGCACCCGCTTGGAAGAATCCGCAATTAGAAAACTGATTGAAACAAACCCATAACGTGAATGGAACACTCCACTTTGTGACAGTCATTACTGCTGCAATGACCTTAACAGTTTAATTTCAGCCGCATAACCTGCAAGTTCGTTCGGTGTCTCCAAAATGAATGGCAATGCGCGCAGGCGGCCATTCGATACAATATTCTGCATAACCTGCATACCGCCGCCAAACTCTTCACTACCCAGGTAGCCCTTGCCGATGCACTCGTGGCGATCCTTATGGGCACCGCAGGGGTTCTTGGAGTCATTGATATGCACGGCGCGCAGGCGCTCGATACCCACCACGCGATCGAACTCGTCGAGTACGCCGTCCAGATCATGGATGATGTCGTAGCCGGCATCACTCACATGGCAGGTATCCAGACACACGCCCAGCTTGGCCGACAGCTCTGGACGTCTGGCAGCAACACCCCCGATAATGCGCGCCAGCTCTTCAAAGCTACGGCCCACCTCGGTACCCTTTCCTGCCATGGTCTCGAGCAGCACCGTCGTCTGCTGCCCCTCAAACATCACCTGGCACAAGGTGTCGACGATCATCTGAATGCCGGCATCAGTCCCCTGCCCCACATGCGCGCCGGGGTGGAAGTTGTAATAGTTGCCGGGCAGTGCTTCCAGACGCTGCAAGTCCTCGGCCATTGCCTCCAGGGCAAACTCGCGCGCCCGCTCTTTGGCAGAACAGGGGTTGTAGGTATAGGGGGCATGCGCCACGAGTGGGCCAAAATCGCTTTGTTCCATAAGCTCGCGCAGGGCCGCCACATCATCCATGTCAAGGTCTTTCGCCTTGCCGCCGCGCGGGTTGCGCGTAAAGAATGCAAAGGTATTGGCGCCAATGGACAGCGCCGTCTCCCCCATCGCCCGATAGCCCTTCGTCGTCGAAAGATGGCACCCAATCGTCAGCATCTCCAGCTCCCCCTCATCAGTTGCGGTGAAATAGTTCCTGTTTGGCCCCTATTCTGCCGCAAACAGGAACTATTCCACCGCAAGTTATAAAAGGGGCATCAGGAGCGCGTTTTGCAGAAGGCTTTAAGCGCGGCCGTTACGGGGCCAGGCTGAAAACGTCGGCGCACATCGTCGAGACGCTCGGGAATATCAATGTGCTGCGGGCAGTGGCGTGCGCATTTGCCGCACTTGACGCAATTGCTCACCAGCTTGGGCTCGTTCGTCCGCACCGCGCTCGCCGTAAAGTATTGAGACAGCCCCGTAAACCAACTATGCGCGTAGCTCGCGTTGTAGGCGCCAAAGCAACCGGGAATATTGATGCCCCTGGGGCACGGCATGCAGTAGCCGCACCCCGTACAGGGCACGCGATTCGATTTCTCAAACTCTCCCAGCACGCGTGCGATAGTATCGAGCTGCTCTGTCGTCATCGAATCCGGCAGTGCGCGATCCGCCAATGCCGCGTTCTCGTCCACCTGCGCGGTATCGGTCATGCCCGAAAGCAGCATCGTGACTTGAGGATGGTTCCACACCCACGAAAGGCCCCAAGCAGCCGGCGTCTTCAGGTACGGATCGCGTACGTCATCGAGCACGGCGCGGGCCAGCGGAGGCAGTTTGCCCGCCAGGCGTCCACCCAAAAGCGGTTCCATCACAAACACCGCGAGCCCGCGCTCGGCGGCTGCCATGAGTCCCGCCGTTCCCGCTTGGTAGCGCTCGCCGGCATAGTTGTACTGGATCTGGCAAAAGTCCCAGTCATACGCGTCAAGCATCGTGAGGAAGTCCGCCGCACTGCCGTGGTACGAAAAACCTATCTGGCGAATACGCCCCGCAGCCTTTTGGTGCGCAATCCAGTCCTCAATACCCAACGCTACCACGCGCTCCCACTGCGCGGGCGAGGTGATGTTGTGCATAAGGTAATAGTCGATATGGTCGGTCCGCAGGCGGCGCAGCTGCTCGTCGAAGAACCGGTCCAAATCCTCCGCGCACTTGCACGAGGCGTGCGGCAACTTCGTCGCAAGCAACACCTGGTCGCGCAGTCCCAAGCGCTCAAGTGAGGCGCCCACGCACGCCTCGTTGCCGGGATAAAGGTACGCCGTATCCAGATAATTTATCCCTCGCTCCACCGCACGGGAAATGATGGCATCGGCCGTCTTCGCATCGGGGTGTCCCGGCGCACCGGGAAACCTCATGCAACCCAGACCCAACGCCGAGATACGGTTGCCGCTTTTGGGGTCAACGCGATACTGCACGGCCCCTCCTCTCCCATCGAAGCCCTGATAAGGCGAAACAAACCTGTCACGTCATCGAAGCACATCGGAATCGCAATCGAGAACGTATCGTAACGCAGCAGAAATCAGGCCGTCACGGCACCGCTTTAACATCAGCAAAAAGCCCGACGAAAGGAGACGAGCGTGACCACACGAGAGGATGCCTGCCCCTACCCCGGCGAACAATACATCCTCTCGGTCGACCGTTACCAGACCGAGGTCATGGACCATCTGGACGAGCTTCCCGCCACAGGCGCCGTCATCTTCTGCACCTTCCCCAAGGTGCGCGATGGCGTTGGATATCCCGCACGCGTTTTTGCCATCTGCCCCGCGGCATAAGTTCCCATGCGTTTGTTCTTCTAAATTCAGCCTCCGGTGCACGCTACACGCCCCAGCGGCATACAATCCATCAGGCGCCCCACACGCGGGCGCCTTTTTGTGAGGAGATGATCCACATGCAGATCAACAAGGTCGCCTTTATCGGCAAGGGCGGCGTCGGGCTACTCTACGGCAGCATGATCGCCCAGGCACTCGGCGACGATGCCGTCGAATACGTCATGGACGACGCCCGTTTCGAGCGTCACGCAGACGACGCCCTTACGGTCAACGGCGAGCCCTGTGCGCTCAAGTCCGTCCGCGCCAGCGAGGCAACGTCCGCCGATCTGGTCATCCTGACGGTCAAGACCACCGGTCTCGACCAAGCACTCAAGACTATGGAGCGCATCGTGGGACCCAATACGCTCATCGCCTCATTGTGCAACGGCATCACGAGCGAGCAAAAGATTGCCGAGCGCTTTGGCTGGGAGCACACCGTCCTGGGCATCTGCCAGGGCATGGACGCCGTGTTCCTCAACGGAGAGCTCACCTTTACCAACGCGGGCGAGATTCGCTTTGGCGCGGCAGCGGGCACCGAGCCCGCAACCGTTACCGCCATCGACGAGCTCTACACGCGCTGCGGCATCGCCCATACCGTCGAGAGCGACATTGCGCACCGTATGTGGGCCAAGCTCATGCTCAACGACGGCATCAACCAGACCTGCATGGCCTACGGCGGAACCTACGGAAGCGCCACGGAGCCGGGCTCCGAGCAGCGCCGCTGTTTTGTTTCCGCCATGCGCGAAACGCTTGCGGTCGCCAATGCCGAGGGCATCGAACTCACCGAAGCGGACCTGACGCAGATGGTGCATCTCATCGAGGGAATCGACCCCGCCGGTATGCCATCGATGGCTCAAGACCGCGTCGCAAGGCGCAAAACCGAAGTAGATGAGTTCGCGGGCACCATCTGCCGCCTCGCAGCCAAACACAATATCCAGGCGCCGCAAAACGAGTGGCTCTATCAGCGCATCCGCGATATCGAGAAAAGCTGGTAGCGCCAACGCGGCGCATTCAACAGCCTTAACAGCAAGCCGCCGCAAGGGAACCTTTCCCCTGCGGCGGCTTTCATCTTCGTCTATGACCGGTGGCCAATCTTGCAACAGTTAGCGTTGCGACTCCGGCACCTCGTCCTCGTCATCGCGGCAAAGAACCGCGCCCGCGCTTCCCAGCAGCGCCGCCGCGATCAGGGAGCCAACCACGATTGGAGCAGCCCCGCATGACCCCTGCACGCCCGCAACGAGCGCGGCCGTAGGACCAAGGCAGCCAAGCACCAATGCGACGGCGGCAACAGCGATATCTCGAGCGTCCACAAGACCACTTCCTCCACGAGAAAGACCCTATTTCTCATGAACTAGTGTGCCCCGCGCCCATATGCGCGGCGTACTGCCACGGTAAGCACTCTGTTAACTCAAGCAAGCATAAAAAACGGGCGCCCTTACGTTGCCCAAAGGCTCGGTAAAGACGCCCGCCCGTCATGTCCTATTGGCTTATGGTAGATTACCAACCGGTATAGTAGTCGGTGGTTCCGGCGGCGCAGCCGGAGTCATAGACCTTGCACTCGCCCTTGGAACCGGTAAACGTGGAGCCTTGGGCCTTATCACCCGCGGCCACGACGTAGTAACCATCGGAATCGCGCCAAAAGCCCTCGGAATCCTGCGTCCATTCGCCCGTGCGGTGGTGATACAACACGTTGCTGCTGTAATAAGTCTCGCGGCGGCCATTATAGTTATTGACGCCGCTCGAGCGCGTCAGGCCCGAGCCGTTCGCGTAATACGCAGCAGACGCGTAAGACGAGCCGGAGCCGGCGTTGTAATACGAAGCCTGAACGGCCTCAGCGGCCTCGGCTTCGGCAGCCGCAGCCTCGAGCGCCTCGCGCTTAGCATCCTCGAGCGCCTCGCGCTTAGCATCCTCGAGCGCGGAGCGAAGCTCGTCGAGCTCGGCCGACTTCGCGTCGACCTCCTCCATCGTCAAAAGACTGCCCGCACCATCGATACAACCTTGCAGTACAGCGCGCTCGTCATCGGTGGCATAGTCACCGTACATGTTCATGATGATCTGGGCGCGGACCTCCAGGGAATCGCGCTTGGCCCCCATAGAGGCGTTCCACTCCTGCATGGAGCCAAAGCCGTCGCCGCGATAGTCGACGGGCTGCATCAGCGTCGCCTCGGACGGCGTGGATCCGACCGTGTCGGACAGTGTTGCCGCGTGGGCATCGGTTGCGCCGGCGCCCGCCAAAAGTGCCACGGTCAGAGCGGCGGAAAGGGCGGCGGCTTTCGGTTTTCGTGAATCAATCCTCATGTAGCTGGAAACCTCCGTAGTGCGTTTTTGCTGCGTTTGAGCTGCGTGTGATTCGATCGCGCTGCATAGTACCCCGAGCAAATCGCGACCTGCGGTTTTACTCAAAAGGCGCACGTCAATTGCGTAAAACTCACATCCTCTCAACAGGAGTTTTCCACAACTCGAATGCATAAAGCGTGCCAAAAACCCTGTTTTTGCACCCTCTCTATGCAAAAAAGGCGCCTGTGCAACCATTGTTCGCACGGGCGCCTTGAGCAGGCATTTTATGCAGTTATACCTATCGATTCGCAAGGGGTCCTTGCACAAGTCGCCTTACTCGTCCAGCGCGGCGAAGGCCTGCTTCAGATCCCAAATGATATCCTTGGCGTTCTCGGTACCGATGGAAAGACGGATCGTGGAGGGCGTGATGTTCTGCTCGGCGAGCTCCTCGGCAGAGAGCTGGGAGTGCGTGGTGGTAGCCGGGTGCACGACGAGCGACTTGACGTCGGCCACGTTGGCGAGCAGCGAGAACACCTGCAGATGATCGATGAACTTCCAAGCTGCCTCCTGGCCACCCTTAATCTCAAAGGTAAAGATCGAGGCACCGCCACGGGGGAAGTACTTCTGGTACAGCTCATGGTCGGGATGCTCAGGCAGGCTCGGGTGATTCACCTTGGCAACATGGCTGTCGCCGGTCAGGAACTCAACGACCTTCTTGGTGTTCTCGACATGGCGGTCGACGCGCAGCGACAGAGTCTCGGTGCCCTGGAGCAAGATCCAGGCGTTAAACGGGCTGATGCAAGCGCCCTCGTCACGCAGCAGGATGGCGCGGACATAGGTCGCGAAGGCGGCGGGACCGGCAGCCTCGGCAAACGAAACACCGTGGTAGGAGGGGTTGGGCTCAGCGATCTGGGCGTACTTGCCACTCGCCTTCCAATCGAAGTTACCGCCGTCGACGATCACACCGCCCAGCGAGGTGCCGTGGCCGCCGATAAACTTGGTTGCGGAGTGGACGACGATGTTGGCACCATGCTCCAGCGGACGGAACAGATACGGGGTGCCGAAGGTGTTGTCGACGACAACCGGCAGACCATGCTTCTTGGCGATCTCGGAGATGGCGTCGATGTTGGGGATGTCGGAGTTGGGGTTACCGAGCGTCTCGAGATAGATGACCGTGGTGTTGTCCTTGATGGCGCCCTCGACCTCGTCCAGGTTATGGGCATCGACGAAGGTGGTCTCGACACCAAACTGGGAGAGCGTGTGCTCCAGCAGGTTGTAGGAACCGCCGTAGATGGTCTTCTGGGCGACCGCGTGGTCACCAGCCTGGGCAAGTGCCTGCAGGGTATAGGTGATGGCAGCGGCACCGGAGGCGACGGCAAGACCGGCCACGCCGCCCTCGAGCGCGGCGATACGGTCCTCGAAGACGCCCTGGGTGGAGTTGGTCAGACGGCCGTAGATGTTACCGGCGTCGGCAAGACCAAAGCGGTCGGCGGCGTGCTGGGAGTTGCGGAACACATAGCTCGTGGTTTGATAGATAGGCACAGCACGGGAGTCGGATGCAGGATCGGCGCTCTCCTGGCCAACGTGCAGCTGCAGGGTATCGAAACCAAAGGTGTGCTCGGGGTTGTTGATGAACTGGCTCATGATGATCTCCTTGATCGAACAAAAGTAATAAGAGTAAGAGAAGTAAGTCGCTGTCTCCTGATCACGCCGACGGGCGCAAACAGGAGCCCGGCATTCGTCTTGGTAAGCAATTCATATGCGGGCCTCCTTTCGCATCCCGGTTCCGTGGTCGGCTTAATTACCTACCGCCTTTGTGTGTTTTGAATAGTACGAGCATTGTTTCCCTCGGTCAATCACTTAAAAGCGCTAATCTGTTATCTGTTATATAGATAGCAATCGAGAGGATGGCGTCGATGACCCTTCAGCAGCTTCGTTTTCTGATTGCCGTGGCAGAGTCCGGCTCAATCAACGCTGCAGCTCAGCGCCTCTATACCGCTCAGTCCAACATCTCAAACGCCGTCAAAAGCCTGGAACAGGAGCTCCATCTGGAGATCTTTACGCGCTCCAGCCGCGGCGTCACGCTCACCAACGACGGCACCGAGCTTTTGGGCTATGCGCGCCAGGTCGTAGAGCAGGCCGACATGCTCGAGGCACGCTACGAGGACGGCGGCACACCCCAGGCGCGCCTTGCCGTCTCGGCCCAGCACTACGCGTTTTCGGTCGAGGCCTTTGTCAACGTCGTCGAGCGCTGCCGTGACAGTAAGTTTGAGTTCATCATGCGCGAGACCACCACCTCGCAGATCATCGACGACGTCCGCGCATTTCGCAGCGATATCGGCATTCTGTACCTGGATGACTTTAACGCCCGCGTTCTGCAGAAGGCCTTCGCCGATGCCCGCGCAAGCTTCCACCCCCTCTTCGACGCGACGGTCCACGTCTTCGTTAGCGAACGCCACCCGCTCGCACGCCGCCCTCAGCTGTCCCTTGCCGACCTCACGCCCTATACGCGCTACAGCTTTGAGCAGGGAACCTCAAACTCCTTCTATTACGCCGAGGAACCTTTTAGCTATATCCCTTGCGACCGCAACATACGAATCTCGGACCGCGGAACACTTACTAACTTACTTATCACGTCGAACGGTTACACCCTGTCGACCGGTGTCCTTTCCAATGAAATGCAGTGGGGTATGGCATCGATCCCGCTGGCAGACGCCCCAACGATGCGCGTAGGCTATATCATGCACGACGAGCGCAAACCCTCTCCCCTCTTGCAGCAATACCTCGACGAGCTCAACCGCATCATCCATGCCAACCAACTGTCGGAAGACGGGGTAGAAATCGTAGATTGCTAGCCCCCGGCGGGCATGGCGCTACAATGGTCACTCGCACGAAACATACCCAACGAAAGGAACCATGTGAAGGTCATCATCTATACCGACGGCTCGGCCCGATCAAATCCGGGACGCGGCGGCTACGGCGCCGTGCTCAAATACACCAACCCCGCCGGCAAGACCTTCACCTCCGAGCTTTCGCGTGGCTACGCCAAGACCACTAACAACCGCATGGAGCTCATGGCGGTCATCGTGGCGCTCGAGGCACTTAACCGCCCCTGCGACGTCGAAGTCCATTCCGATTCGCAGTACGTCGTCAACGCCTTCAACAAGCACTGGATCGACGGCTGGAAAAAACGCGGATGGAAAACCGCCAACAAGCAGCCCGTCAAGAACCGCGACCTATGGGAGCGCCTACTCACCGCCAAAAGCAAGCACAAGGTTGAGTTCATCTGGGTTAAGGGGCATGCCGGTCACGAGCTCAACGAGCGCTGCGATGAGCTCGCCACCACGGCGGCCGACGGCAGCAACCTCGATATCGACACCGGCTTTAGCGAGAGCGACCTGTAACGGCGTTTTCGCACGCTTTTATGTCCTCCCGCGCTACACTCGTCCTGTAGGCCAAACAACGCAAGGGGGACACATGCTGCGCATCGCAACCATCGGCACATCCATGATTACCGACGACTTTATCCAGGTCGTCAACGCCAACGACCAAGCCGCGTTTGCGGGCACGCTCTCGCGCAATGCAGATCGCGGCGCCGCCTTTACCGCCGAGCGCGGTGGCGAGCGAAACTTTACTTCACTCGATGAGCTTGCATCCGCCGACGACGTCGACGCCGTCTATATCGGCAGCCCCAATGCGCTCCACTACGAGCAAGCGCTCGCCTGCATCGCCGGCGGTAAGCACGTTATCGTCGAAAAGCCCTTCTGCGCCACCGAGGCGCAAGCATTCGAGGTCTTCCGGGCTGCCGAGGCAGCAGGTGTCGTGGCCCTCGAGGCCATGCGTCCCCTCCACGATCCCGCCTTCCACGCCATTGAGGACGCTCTGGGCGAAATTGCGCCCATTCGCCGCGCCTCGCTGCGCTTTGGCAAATATTCCTCGCGCTACAACGAGATTCTCGCGGGACGCGCCACCAATATCTTCGACTGCAATATGGCATCGGGCTCCCTCATGGATATTGGCGTCTACACCGTCGAGCCCATGGTCGAGATTTTCGGCATGCCCTCCGGCCTTACGAGCATGGCTACTCTGCTCGACCCCACCACGCGACAGCTCACGCACGGCCCCATCGATGGCTGCGGTTCCATCCTCGCCAGCTACGGCGGTGGCCGTATCTCCGTCGAGCTCGCGCACTCCAAAATTACGAATGACCTACTGCCCTCGCAGATCGAAGGCGAGCGTGGCACTATCCAGATCGACCATCTATCCACGCCCCGCAACGTCCGCATCGACTATCGCGGCGATGTCGTACGCGGCTCGGCGACCGAGGCGCCGCGCGAACAGGGCGATAACGGCCGCGTGCTCGACCTGCCCAAATCGAGCAACACTATGGAATACGAACTCACAGACTTTATCACCGCCATCGGCGGCATCGATAACGTCAAGGAAGAGATTTGGGAGACCCCGGCGGGACGCCACGAGCTTGGCCACTACCGCGATGTCACGCTCGTCTCACTGCGCATCATGGATGCCGTGCGCCAGCAGGCCGGTATAACCTTCCCGGCCGACGCAGGCAAGCAGGCATAGCGATGGGCTTCTTCGATACGTTCTTCTCCAGCGTCACCGGCGGCAGTCGAGAGCCTCAAAAACCATCAAACGTCGAGCTCGAGCTGCGCCGCAGGCTTACTGTGCTTGCAAGCGACGAGGCCACTCAAGACACTCCCCTGCGCTATTTCCTGCGCTGGGAGGGGCAGGTCCAGGGCGTTGGTTTTCGCTTTACCAACACCAACCTCGCGCAGGCACGCGCACTCACCGGCTGGGTGCGTAACATGGAAGACGGCTCAGTCGAGATGGAGATACAGGGAGCTCCGGCAAACGTCCTATCTCATCTCGAGGCGCTTCATGCCTCCTACGAGCGCATGGGAACGCGTTTTCGCCTCGTAGACGCCCAGGCCCGAGCCCCACTTGCCAATGAAGACGGTTTCAGTCCTCATTATTAGTATTGTGTGCTAAATACGGTATCATTTACCTACGACCGTTAATAGAAAAGAGGCGAGGCGCATGGCGGTGCAAAGAAGGAATACCAGGCAGCGAAAGCTGGTTCTTGACGCCGTACGCCAAAGCTATAACCATCCCACCGCCGACGAAATCTACAACGTCGTGCGCGCGCAGGATGACAAAATCAGCCGCGGTACGGTCTACCGCAATCTCAATCTCTTGGCCGACGCCGGCGAGATCCTCTCCATCAAGACACCGGGCGGCAGTCGCTTCGATCGCACCATCGAGCCGCACGCGCATATCATCTGCACCTCGTGCAGCCGCGTCATCGACGTACCGCTCCCCTTCGATGCCCAGCTCGACGCCAAAGCGTCCGAGCAAATCGGCTGGCACGTCACGTCGCACTACACCATCTTCGAGGGTCTCTGCCCCGACTGCCGATAGATGTTTGGGACATGCCTTAAAATCCACCTTTCCGCACTCTGCAGCAATAAGTAGATTTCTAGACATGTCCCAAATGTCTACTCAGCAAGTAGACGACGCAGCTCTTCTTCGACCGTGCGCACGTAGCGGACGCGGTCGTTGATGCCACGCATAGAGGGATTGCAGCTCTCCATCAGATAGGGATGGCCCACGACGTTAAGCATGTCGCGATCGTTCTCATTGTCGCCAAACGCCATCATCTCATCGAGCGAAATACCCAGGGCACGACCGTAATCGGCAAGCGCGGAGCCCTTGCCCGAACCGAAACCGATAAAGTCCGTCCATTCGGTTCCCGACGTCATCACATCAACCCGATCGCTAAAGCCACGCACAAAATACTCCAGCGCCGCCGGCTGATCAACCTCGGGTGTCTGGAAGGCAATCTTAATGACGTCCTCGTCTATGTCCTCGGGACGGTCGACCACCGCCACATCGCAGTGGACCTCATAGCGCAAATGGTCGACGAACGCATCATTGCCGCTCATGGTGTAGAGGTGCCCCTCGCACGAAAGGGTCACGTCGGCATGGGGATACGCAACCACGGCATTCGCGATATCCATAGCAAGGCTGCGCTCCATGGAACGCTTGACAATGGCACGTCCCTCGCTCATCACCAGGGCTCCGTTTTCGCATACATATGCGAGCTCATCGGCCACCGGGGCAAACAGGTGGCGCAAGCTCGCATATTGACGGCCGCTCGCCGGCATAAACACGATACCGCGACGATGCAGCTCATCGATAAGCTCAAAGGCCTCGGAACGCGGCTCGCGCTCCCCCGGATGCAGCAACGTGCCATCCAAATCGCAGGCGATCAGCTTGATTCCCTCAAGACCCATACGCTTCCCCCAAAGCCTCCTATCAACAGCAAGACGGACCTTGATTGGTCGCCCCTCAAAGCCCGTCTTGCGCATACGCGCGCTTAGCCGCGCGTCTTTTTTACGATGGTAAAGTCGGGAGCCATGCTCACGACGACCTCCGCCGCACTCGACGCAAAGCGCCGGCTGGCATCGAGCTCACGCGTGACCACCGAGAGCCGAACACCCTCGACACCCCGGAGCATGCGGCCCAAAACAGGCTGCACCGGCGTATACATGCGCACGGTATGCTCGTCCGAGTCGCCCCGGAAGAGCGGCGCATGCATGTTGCCGATCTCCCAGCACGCATGCGCGAGCGCAATCGGATCCATGCGGTCGACTTCGACCAAATAAACCTCGGCGCTGCGCAGGCGCACGACAACCGCCACAGGCACCACGCCCGAACGGTCAATGGCGAGCACGTCGCCATCGGCAAGACGACCGCCGTCGGCAGTATCCAGCCGAACATCGACCGTGCGCCCCAGCTCCGTCGCGCCCACAAACGCACATACATCGGCCTGGTCCCAATCGAGCAGTAGCTCATCGGCCTCAAAGACACCGCCCAGCTCCCGGCGAAGCAGGAGTTCATAGGACGGATCGTTGAGATTTCCCAAACATGTCGTCGAAACCAAGCGTTCAGGCATACTCTAACCCTCGACCTCGACGAGCTCGATATCAAAGTTGAGGTCCTTGCCGGCCAGCTCGTGGTTGGCGTCGAGCGTCACGGCCTCGGGCGTCACGTCAATGACGACGGCGGGGACAGGCATGCCGCTCGGCGTGGACAGGAAGAGCTTCATGCCCTTCTCGATCTGCTCGATGTTGGGAACCTGTTCGGCCGGGAAGGTCAGAACCATCTCGGGATTGTGCTCGCCGTAGGCATCGGCAGCCGGGATGTGCACGGTCTTCTTCTCGCCCACCTGCATGTCGACAACAGCGGCGTCGAAGCCCTTGATCATCTGACCGGCGCCGCAGGTGAACTCCAGCGGCTCGCCGCGATCGTAGGAGCTATCGAACTGCGTGCCGTCGTCGAGCGTGCCGCGATAATGGGTCTTGACCTTCTTGCCCTGGTTGGACATGGTAACCTCCGTGATAAGGGCGGCGCACAACGCAGGCCGCCGTGAACATATGGCGCTAACTATACCCTAGTCATACAATTCAATGACAGTTTGCAAAGAAACGCTGCAACCGGAGGAACCATGGCATATCCCGTATTTGACCTACACTGCGACACCGCCGACCGCATCGGCTGGGCCACGCTCGATCTCGACCTGCGCTTTACCGCCGGCACCGACGGTTATTTCCCCGGCGACGAAACGCATCCGCAAGATTTCGACCTCATCGAGGGCAACGCCTGCGCCATCTCGCTCGCAAAGATCGGCAACACGCCGTGGGCACAGTGCTTCGCCACGTTTGTCCCCGACGAGATTCCCACCGCCCACGCCGCGCGCTTCCAGGCGCAAATCATGGCGCATATGAGCGGCCAGGCAATGCTCAACCACGACCGCATGGTCAACGTACGCAGCGCCGCAGACATTCGCCCCGCGCTCAAGGACGGTAAGGTCGCTTGCATCCACACCATCGAAAACGCCACGTTCTTTGCCGAGGACCCCGCACTGATCGAGGTGCTCAAGAGCTTGGGCGTGCTTATGTCGTCACTCAGCTGGAACGCGCAGGGACCGCTCGCGAGCGGACACGATACCCACGCCGGCCTCACCGCCGCCGGCATCGAGGCACTTACGCAGATGGAGCACGCCGGCATGGTACTCGACGTCTCCCACCTCAACGATGAGTGCTTTGACGAGGTTGTCGCCCACGCCACGCGCCCCTTCGTCGCCAGCCACTCCAACTCCCGTGCGGTTTGCGGCGTCAAGCGCAACCTCACCGACGACCAGTTCCGCACCATTCGCGACATGGGCGGCATCGTCGGCCTCAACTACTGCAGCGAGTTCCTATCCAACGACGCAACCGACAAGACCGCCGCAGACGTCACCTTCGACCAGCTGGCGGCACATATCGAGCACTGGCTCGACCTGGGCGGCGAGGACGTCATCGCGCTCGGCGGCGACTGGGACGGTGCCACGGTGCCCGCTTTCCTCTCCGATGCCAGCATGATGCCCGAGTTCCAGAACATGCTTTCCAAGCATTTTGGCAAGACCGTGATGCAGAAGCTCTGTAGCGACAACGCGCTTGCCTTCTTTGAGCGTTATTAATTTCACATCCATTGAGCGGGCCGGCATGCCGAACGGTCGACATGCCGGCCCGTCCCCAATCTGAAGGACCGCTTTTGACGCAGCAATTTACGATTTCCATATCCCGACCGGATGGGACGCCCATCTCCGTCGTCGTTACCAAAAAGCGCGTCAAAAACTTCAACCTACGCGTCACATCAAGCGGTGAGGTCCACGCCAGCGCACCGCTCGGCGCCAGCCGCGAGCGCATCGAGGCATTTGTGAAGCGCAACAGCACCTGGATTGTCAGCCGACTTGCCCAGCGCGAGCAACATCGGGCGACGGCGCGAGAGCCGCTCAGCACCTCGTCCGTCATTGCACTTTGGGGCAAGCCCATCACGGTACAGGATGCACTCGATCACAACTTTGCATCACCCGCGCCGCGGCCCAAGCAGGCCACCTTCGCAAGCTTTATGGGTACCGACGAATCGGACGAAGGCCCACAGGCCAAGCGGCGCGCAATCCTCGACGGCCTAACGTCCGACGAGCTCCAAGCCCACATCAGCCAGCTTTATACGACCGAGGTCACCGCAGCGCTACGCGACATCGTGCACGCATACGAAATCACAATGAGTGTCGCCGTTTCCCGCGTCTCCGTGCGCAGCATGAAAACGCGCTGGGGATCATGCACGCCCAAGACCGGAGCCATTCGCATCGCACGCGAACTTGCCGCTTATCCCATCGAGTGTCTCGACATGGTTGTCGCCCACGAGCTCGTCCACTTGCTCGAGCCAAGCCACAATCAGCGGTTTCACGCCCTGCTCGACAGGTACTGCCCCAACAATAGAGCGCTGGCGCAGCGGCTCAA
>USHS01000002.1 GCA_900554585.1 uncultured Collinsella sp. | reverse complement strand
GACTCAATACGCCACTTGACCCACTCGTGCAGGATCTGGCGCACGCCCATAACGCGGGGATAGCCGTCGACCAGCACGTTAAAGTTGCACGAGAACGAATCCTGCAGCGTGGTCGAGCGATAGAGCTTGGCCATGAGCTTGTCGGGGTCGACGCCGCGCTTAAGGTCGATAGCGATGCGCAGACCCGAAAGGTCGGTCTCGTCGCGAATGTCTGCGATCTCCTTGACCTTGCCCTCTTTGGAGAGCTTGACGATGCGCTCGATAATGACATCGGTCTTGGTGGTGTAGGGGATCTCATAAACCTCGATGATGCGCTCTTCGGGAATCCAGCGCCAGCGGGAGCGGATCTGGAAGCTGCCAAGACCGGTCTCGATAATCTTTTCCATCTCCTCGCGGCGGTAGATAATCTCGCCGCCGGTTGAGAAGTCGGGCATGGGCATGTACTCGAGCAGATCGCAGTCGGGATCCTGCAGGTAATGCATTGTGGCGGTACAGACCTCGTTGAGGTTGAAACCGCAGATATCGGATGCCATGGCGACGCCGATGCCCTTGTTGGCCGAGACGAGGATATTGGGGAACGTGGTGGGCAGCAGGCGCGGCTCCTTCATGGCGCCGTCGTAGCTGTCGACGAAGTCGACCGGGTCCTTGTCGATGTCCTTGAAGATTTCGGCGCTGATGGGGGAGAGCTTGGCCTCGGTATAACGCGAGGCGGCGTAGCTCAGGTCGCCCGAATAGTATTTGCCAAAGTTGCCCTTCGACTCAACGAACGGCGCGAGCAGCGCCTCATTGCCGGTTGCCAGACGCACCATCGTCTCGTAGATCGCGGCATCGCCGTGCGGGTTGAGCTTCATGGTCTGGCCCACGATGTTGGCGCTCTTCTGGCGCTCGCCCTTGAGCAGACCCATCTTGTACATGGTGTAGAGCAGTTTGCGATGCGAGGGCTTAAAGCCGTCAATCTCGGGGAACGCACGCGAGACGTTGACGCTCATGGCGTAGGGCATGTAGTTGACCTCAAGCGTCTGCGTGATCGGCTGGTCGGTGACCTCGGAGTGCAGGCCGATGACGTTCTCGGCGTTGACCTGCTTTTTCTTGGGCTGGTTCTTCGTCTTCTTCTTTGCCACGATTTCCTCTTGAACTTCTTTAAGGCCGACGTTATCGATTTAGTGCTACTGCAGGTCCAGCTGGTCTAGGTATTCCTTGCCGTGCTCGGAGATATGGCGCTTGCGGCCCGCCTCGTCGTTGCCCAGCAGAAGGTTGAACATGGTTTCCATCTTGGTGACGTCCTCGGGTTCTACCTTGATCAGACGGCGCGTCTCGGGGTTCATGGTGGTGAGCCACATCATGTCCGGGTCGTTCTCACCAAGACCCTTGGAGCGGTTGATGGAGCACTTTTGGTCGCCAATCTCCTTAAGGATGCCGTTCTTTTCGAGCTCGGTGTAGGCAAAGTAGGTCTTTTCTTTGCAATTGATCTCGTAGAGCGGCGACTCGGCGATATACACGTAACCCTCTTCGATGAGCGTGGGCACCAGGCGATAGAGCATGGTGAGCACAAGCGTGCGGATGTGGTAACCGTCGACGTCGGCGTCCGTACAGATAATGACCTTGTTCCAGTTGAGGTTGTCCAGGTCAAAGGCGCCAAGGTTCTTGATGCGCTTGTCTTTGATCTCCACGCCGCAGCCCAGCACGCGCATGAGGTCCATGATGATGTCGGACTTAAAGATACGCGGATAATCCTCCTTCAGGCAGTTGAGGATCTTGCCGCGGACGGGCATGACACCCTGGAACTCGGCATCGCGCGACGTACGGATGGCGCCTGCTGCCGAGTCGCCCTCTACGATGAAGAGCTCGGTCAGCTCGGCATCGCGTACCGAGCAGTCGGCGAGTTTGCCGGGCAGCGACGCCGTCTCGAGCAGGCTCTTGCGGCGGGTCGCCTCGCGCGCCTTGCGGGCGGCGTTGCGGGCTTTACATGCCTGCTGGGCCTTCTTGACGATCTCGCGGGCGGGCTTGGGGTGCTCCTCCAGATAATCGGTCAGTCCATCGGTCACAATCTTGAGCGTGAGCGCGCGCATGTAGGAGCTGCCGAGCTTGGCCTTGGTCTGGCCCTCAAACTGCGGATCGGGCAGTTTAACCGAAATGACGGCCGAAAGGCCCTCGCGCACGTCGTCGCCGCTCAGGTTGGCGTCCTTCTCCTTGAGCAGGTTCTGCTTGCGGGCGTAATCGTTGATCACACGGGTGAGAGCGGTGCGGAAACCCTCGAGATGCATGCCGCCTTCGGGGGTGTAGATGTCGTTGGCAAACGACATGACGTTCTCGCCATAGCCGGCATTCCACTGCAGGGACACCTCGACCTCGCCCATCTTGGTCACGGGCGCATCCGGATCCGATTTACCCTCAATGTAGATGGGCTCCTTAAAGGCCTCGGGGACGTCTTTGCCGTCATTGAGGAACTTAACGAAGTCGATGATGCCGCCCTCGTAGCAGAACTCCTCCACGTGGGGAGTCGCCTCGCGCTCGTCGGTCAGCACAATCTTTAGATTCTTATTGAGGAATGCCGTCTCTTGCAGACGGTTGTGCAGTGTATCGAAATCGTAGACACAGGTCTCGAAGATCTCGTCGTCGGGCCAGAAGTTGACGGTGGTACCCGTCGAATCCGAGGTGCCCACGACCTCCATCTTCTTGACGGTCTTGCCACGCGAGAACTCCATCTCGTAGACGCTGCCATCACGGCGCACCTGCACGACCACGCGCTTGGACAGCGCGTTGACGACGGAGATGCCCACGCCATGCAGGCCGCCCGAGACCTTGTAGGCCGAGTTATCGAACTTACCGCCGGCGTGCAGGATCGTCATAACGACCTCGAGCGTCGGGATCTTTTTGATGGGATGCTCGTCGACGGGGATGCCTCGCCCGTTGTCGACGACCGTGATGGAGTTGTCGGCGTGGACCGTCACCTGAATCTCGGTGCAGAAACCGGCCATGGCCTCGTCAACGGAGTTGTCAACGATCTCCCACACCAGGTGATGCAGGCCGCTGGCGCTCGTCGAGCCGATGTACATGCCCGGGCGCTTACGAACGGCCTCGAGACCTTCGAGAATCTTAATCTCGCCGCCATCGTAATCGTTTTCGTTTGCCACACGTCCTCCTTCAGCTAAGAAAATGTGTACAGCCTTACTAGTTTATCGTAAAAAAATACCCTCGGGAGCGAGGGTATTTGGCTCTACAAGGCCACCAGATGCGATTTAAGGCTCTTTTTTGCTTTGCACGCCCTTGGCCCACTCGGCACTGGCTCTCATGGCATTCTCGAGGGCCTCGCGCAGTTTTTGATCTTCGATGGGCGCCACTTGGCGCTCGATCTCGCCGCGTTCGTCTTCACTGAGATCGGTATGCGGAGCCGGCGGGCGCTCGGTCACGGCCGGGCGCAGACGCTCCTTGGCAGCCGGCGGCGTGTGACCGGGCGCGGTCGTTTTGAACACCAGGCCGTCCACATGCGCGCCGGCCCGCTCCATGCGCGCCCGGATGATCTCGCGCAGCAGCGTCATCTCCTGCGTCCACGAGGGCGAATCGAGATACACCAGCAGCTCATTGGACTCGGGCAGGTAGCGCAGGCCTGTCACATGGCGTCCCTCGCGCGTACCCGAGCACACCGCATTCCAGGCATGATAGACCGCACGAGATTCCTCTGCAGCCTCCATTTGCGCGCGGCGCTCAGGTGTCGCGGCCGCCAGGATGCGCTGACGCTCGGCATCCAAAAAGCCGCCAAAGGCAACCGTTCCGTTCTCGCGCTCGTAATTAGCACGCCTCACCCATGCTCACCACCTTGGCTCGTTCAAGCAGGTCATCAGTAAAGTACCCCAGGTTGGTGGTGGTTATGACCGTCTGGATGTCATCGCCAATCAATTGCAGAAAAGCACCGCGTCGTTCGCCATCGAGCTCGCTCATCACGTCGTCCAAAAGCAGCAGTGGCGCGGTGCCCAGGATATCGCGCGCCACGGCCACTTCTGCCACCTTCCAGGCAAGCACCAGCGTTCGCTGCTGGCCCTGGCTGGCAAATGAACGGGCCGATCGGCCCGCGACGGAAAACTCAATCTCGTCGCGATGCGGACCCACAAGCGTCACGCCGCGGCGCATCTCCTCATCGGCGCGCTCATCGAGGGCCGCGAGCATATGCTCGTACGCCCAGTCTTTAAGTTCCTCGCGCCCTTCGGCTTGAGGCAAATCCCCCAGCGTGGACACATAGGACACGCCTGCGTCCTCACCGGACGCCACCTGCCCATACGCGGCGCGCACATGGCCTGCCAGCCGGTCGAGCAGGGCTAAACGATGTACGAGTAGGGCTGACCCGGCGCGGGCGATGGAGTCATTCCATGCGCCGAGCATCTCGCGGCAGCACCAGGACTCCTTGAGCAGGGCGTTGCGCTGCGTCACGCAACGCCCGTAGGTGCTCGCCAGGTCGGCGTAACGGGCGCTCAGCTGAACGCCAAAGTCATCGAGGGCGGCGCGGCGCACACTGGCACCGCGTTTGACCATATCCAGATGATCGGGGCAAAACAGCACGCTCGGCAAAACCCCGCGCACGCCGGCGGCCGAACATCTCTTGCCGTTACGGCTAAACGAGCGCTTGCCGTCCTCAACGCCCAGCCCCATATCGAGCACGCGGCCATCGCCCTCGAGTCTCAACTCGAGCCTGCACGAGCCTGTGCCGTCGTGCACGAGCTCGGTAGCGGTGGGATGCCTAAACGAGGCGCCGCTCGTCAAAAGCTGCAGCGCCTCTATAAGGTTGGTCTTTCCCGCCGCGTTGGGCCCCGCAAGCACCGTCACGCCCTCGTCCAGGTCAAGACGGTAGCTATCGAAACTGCGGTAGCGCGCGACGGAAAGGTTGCGGGCAAACATGGTCATGGCGCAGCGCTAGATGCGAACCGGCATGACCAGGTACAGGTAGTTGATCTTGTCGTAGGACTTAAAGATACCCGCCTGCGAGTAGCTCTTGAGCTCCAGCGTGATCTCCTTCTCCTTGGACAGGGCATTGAGGCAGCCAAAGATGTAGTGGTAGTTAAAGGCGATGGTGCCCGACTCGCCCTCGGCCTCGACATCGATCGTCTCCTGCGCCAGATCCTGGTCATTGGAGATGGAGGACAGGCCCATCTGACCGTTCTCGACATCAATCTCGAACTTGACGGCGGGGTTCGCGCTCGCGATGACCGCCACGCGCTTGAGGGCGGCATTAAAAGCCGCCACGTCGATCTTGACGCTCGTCACGCACGAATCGGGGATGAGCTGCTTGTAGTTGGGGTACACGCCTTCGATACGGCGCGACACATAGGTGGTGTTGCCGGCCTCAAAGACAACCTGGGTGTCGGTGGCGCCGATCATGATGGTCGCCTGGCTGGCCATGATGCTCAGGGCGTCGTTGAAGGCGTCGGCCGGAACGTTGAGCTCAAAGGACCCCTCGAGCGTCGAGGTCTCGACCTGGGTGTCGCATACGGCAAGGCGGAAGGAGTCGGTTGCCACCAGGCGCACGGTGTTGTTCTCGACCTTCATGTGCACGCCTCCCAGGATGGGGCGGGCCTTATCGGTCGAAGTGACGCGCCACACGCGGCCGACCATCTCGGACAGGATATCGGTCGGGAGCTCCACCGCACTTTCGATGGCATAGGCGGGGAACTCGGGGAAATCGTTGGCGTCGAGCGTGTTGAGGCGGAAGGAACTCTTCTCGCATCCGATCAGCACCTGGCGCTCCGAGAGCTCAAAGGTAACCGGGGCGTCGGGAAGGGTCTTCGTAATGTTCGAGAGCATCTTGCAGGGAATCACCATCTCGCCCTCTTCTTCGACATGCGCGGCAATGCGATGACGAATCGAGATGGTGTAGTTTGAAGTTTGGAATTCCAAGATGCCGTCCTGCGCCTTAACGAGCACGCCCGACAGGATGGGAAGTGTAGATGCCGAAGCGACGCCTTTCATAACGACGCCGATGGCTTGCGTGAGCGAGCTTTGGCTGACGGTGAACTTCATCTTTTAATACCTTTCTATAGATATAAATATCTTAATAATAGTAATAGCACTGACGAAACTGTTGATTACTCCCAAAAGCGCTGGTCAACCCCAAAAAGAGAATCGACAGCAACCTGTGCGCAACCGACCGTGTTTTCCACGTCCAAAACCTGCGGAAAACTTTTCATCGCCTTGGAGTGAGTTTTAGACATGTTATGCCCGGAGTTTCGACAAGTTTTCAACAGGTGTCTCTATTTCCCTACGAGCGCAGTGTAATTTTATCTCGCAGCGATTTGAGATCTTCGGTTACGGTGCGGTCTTCCTGAATCATCTTCTGGACCTTTTTATAGCTTGTGCTGACGGTTGAGTGGTTGCGGTTGCCAAACTCCGCGCCCACCGCCGTAGTCGTCATCTCGCACATCTCGATGGCCAGATAGATGGCGATGTGGCGGGCTTTGGCAATGTTGGCGTTGCGGCGCGGGCCGATGAGCTCCTCGTGCGTCACGCCATATTGCTCCTCGATGACAGACTGGACCGTCTGCACGTTGATCTTCTTGGCCGACGTATCGAAGTATTGGCTTGCGATGGCGTCGATGTCGTCGAAGCTGAGCTCGCTGCCCTCGCGCTCGCGGTCTCCGGCCTCGCCGGCACAGCGTTCGCAGAAGCTCTCGAGTTCGCGAATGTTGGTCCCCGACACCTCCGCCATGTGCTTAAAGTGCTCGTCGGTCAGATGCCCGCCATCGCCACCGTAGGCCGCCAACAGCGAGTCGTCACCCACCTCGGGTGCGGCGGCTATCGTGTTCTCGTAGTAGCGCTGCAAGATCTTGTATTTCATCTCGTAGCTGGGCTCTGCCACCAAACAGAGCATACCGGCGTTAAAGCGGCTGGTCAGGCGTTCGTCCATGCTCAGGTCTTTGGGTGCGCGGTCGGCCGCGATGACGACTTTTTTGTTATTGCGGATAAACTCGTCCATGAGCTGGAAGAAGTAGTCCACGCTCGCGCGCTTGCCAATGATGTTTTGAATGTCGTCAATGATGAGCACGTCCACGCCGTGGTATGCCTGCATGATGGGGGCGTTGCTCTTCTTTTGGCGGTCGAACTCCGTCATCAGGTCATCGAGGTACGCCTGTGAGTTGGCGTACTTTACCTTGATCTCGGGCGACTTTTCGGCGAGTTCGTTTTTGATGGCGAGCAGTAGATGGGTCTTGCCCAGCCCCGATTTGCCATAGATGAACAGGGATGTGCATGTGCCGCGTTCGTCCGCGAGCGCGGCAAACTTGAGGGCTGAGCGATAGGCATGGCTGTTTTCGGGGCCGTAGACAAAGTTTTCGAAGGTGAATTTCGAGTTGGCCGCGAGTGGCGCGTCGTCGGTGTTCTGCTCGGCCGGTGCTGCAGCTGCGGGGACGCTCATGGGCGATGTGGAGGCTGGTTTTGCACTCTTTGCAGGCGCCCCGCCTTTCATCTGGTTCATCATGCGGCGGAAATCGTCGGCCGAAAGCGTGTTTTTGATTGCGATGCCTGAGTCCTCGCCCGGCGTTGCGTCGTGCGCGATAGGCATGTGTGTGGCAGCGGGCATGGGGACTGCCGGCGTCGAGACGGTGGGCATGGTTTCACGGGAAACATCGCCGATTTGATGCTCGGGAGCCGACACTGTGGCGGTAGCGGCCGCCGGGGGAACGACGGGTGCCGCGGGTGCGGCGTTATCTGCCGCGGAGCCCTGCGGCGCCACGATGTTGAGCGCAATCGGTGCAAAAGCGATCTCTTCCAGGTACGCCTCGATGGTCGGCTGATGCTTTTTGAGCTGAGCGATGGCAAATCGTGAGGGAGCCTCAATCGTCAAGGTGTCCTCGGTCAGGCTCACGGCGCGCGATTGCCCCAGCATGTTGATGAGGCGCGCATCTTGGCCGTCGCGCTGGCAAAAGGCAATGGCATCCCCCAGGATGATGCTTGCTTCCTCGTCCACTGTCTCTCCCGTTCCTTAAGCCTGGGCCCGCACGCGAGCGCTTCCAATTTCGGTCAGATGGTATTTCTGCCCATGTTTGACCACCAAGCCCGCCTGTGCCAAATCGTTGAGCGTGCGCGACCAGGTGGGTGCGGAGTTTCCAAACGCCCGCGCCAAGTCCGTTGCGCCGCACTCTTGGTTTTGGGCCAGATACCCTAATGCGGCGTTGCCGCGTTCGCTTACAAACACGTCCGACTGCGGTTGTGCGTATTGATTCGCCGCATTAGGATACATCATTTGAGCTGCTGGTTGTTGAGAACTCTGCATAGGTGGCATCTGCTGTTGAAAACTTTGCGGCCACTGTTGGTAAGGCTGTGGCGGCATCTGCTGAGTCCAGGGGTTGAGGTTTCCCTGCGGCATCTGCTGATACGGCTGCTGGTACGGCTGAGGATACTGCTGTGGATACGGCTGGGCATATCCCTGCTGCGGCATATATTGGGGAGGATACCCTTGTGGGTACGGTTGGTAGCCCATTTGCGCGACGTTTGACATGGCCGCCGTCTGCTGCACGGCGCCTGTGTCCAGATCTGCCGAGCCTATGCCCTCCGGCATGTTTTGCACTGCGTTGCCCAGCGGTGTCTGGGGGTCTTGCATGGGAAAACTTCCAGGCTGCTGCATCTGCTGCGTCACGGGCTGCTGTGCAAACGTGCTGGATAGGGGATACGCCGGCTGCTCCGTCTCGGGGCGCACGGCGGCGCCCCGCCCTCCGGCGCGCTCGATTTCCTGCACGCGCTTGGGGTTCAGGCTTACCGTGACCACGGTGCCGTTGCCCATGTTGTCCTCGATGGACACGGCGCCGCCGGCGTTTTCCAGGTACTCCTGCACCATGGGAAACCCGGCTCCGGTTCCGCGGATGTATCGCTTCATGTTGCTGTTTGCGCTGGTAACGCCAAAGTCGAACGCGCGCTCCTTGTCGTCGATCCCTGGTCCCTGGTCTGCGAATCGGATGGTGTCGCCGCCGTCTAGGATCGAGATGATGGGCTCTGCAAAGTGGGCGTGGATAAAGTTTTCGACAATCTCGCGGATAACCATGAGCGAGATGTGCCCGCCCTGGTCTTTCATGCACTGGTAGACGGTGTTGGTTGTCTCTTCCAGATAGGTGCGCACGTCCTTAGGTTCGATGACGATGACGCGCGGCGTCGACAGCATGTCGTCATAGACCGCGATGCGTGCGGCATACATGGCAGCCTGCGTTTTCGCAGCGGCCTGCTCTTCCTCGCCACGCTTTTCGCGCACGCCGGTGATGTGCTCGTTGTCGGGTGCCGGGTCTCCGGAATCGACCATGGTGTAAAAGTCGTCAGACATGCCGCTCGCAATCTTTCAAAAGGTTTCGAACAAATAGTAGCTCACCGTGCAATGTTTCTCATCTTTCGACAACTTTTCAAAACCTGTTGAAAACTTTGGAAAACAGGCGAAAAGTTCTCAACATTGCCAACATGACCTGTCGAAAACTCGATGAAATATCGTGAAAAGTTGTAATGCGACGCAAATTTCGGTTGAGCTTATGGGGGAACCGTGTGAACTACGCAACCTTTTACCTTTGATTTCTTGACATTTGAACATTGATTTCCCTACAATCTTCAAGCTCACGTGTCTATATCTGCGTCCGCGCTCCAGCGGACACTCGAAATGCAGCAGGAGGAACTTAAGATGAAGCGTACGTATCAGCCTAATAAGCGTAAGCGTGCCAAGACCCATGGTTTCCGTGCCCGTATGGCCACCAAGGGTGGTCGTGCCGTGCTCGCCCGTCGCCGCGCCAAGGGCCGCAAGCGTCTCACTGTCTAGCAGCGATACACACATCTCGCATGAAGACTATTAAGTCTCGGCAAGATTTCGAGCATGTGTTCAGTCAGGGGCGTCGTTTCAATCACCCTCTGATTCGAATGACCATATGTGAATCGGTTGGCGAAGGCGACTCCGGAAGGGTCGCCTTCGTTGGTGCTAAACGGCTCGGTTGCGCAGTCGTGCGCAACCGTTCTAAGCGTGTGATGCGCGAGGCCGCCCGCAGCTGCGGATTTCCCGTTGCGGGTTATGACATCATCTTGTTCGCGACTCCCAAGACGAGGATCTCCTCGCCTCAGGAGATGGACAAGGCATTGCGTTCGCTTATGAAACGCGCCGGCGTTGCCGGGGAGGAGCGATGAGCAATCACGTTTTGCGACGTGTTGCCATCGCTCCTATTCGCATATATCAACAGGTAATTTCGCCCTTATTGCCTGACGCCTGCATTTATTACCCAACGTGCTCGCAATATGCCGTTCAGGCGATTGAGAAGTACGGTGTTTTGAGAGGCTGCTGGCTTGCCGTGAGGCGCATCGCTCGCTGCAATCCCCTGCACGTCGGCGGTTATGACCCTGTGCCCTAGCGGGCACTCGCTATCGGAGGAAAACTTACATGTGGGATTGGATCGTTAACATCCTTTTCGAGCTGCTCAAGCTCATCCAGACCTTTGCGGTCGACTGGGGCCTGTCCATCATCATCCTGGTGGTCATCATCCGTCTGCTGCTGACGCCGCTCATGCTCAAGTCGACCAAGTCGACAGCTCGCATGCAGGTGCTGCAGCCTAAGATGCTCGAGATCCAGGAGCGCTATGCCGACGATCCCCAGCGCCAGGCCGAGGAGATGCAGAAGTTCTACAGCGAGAACAAGTTCAACCCTATGGCTGGTTGTCTGCCGCTGTTGATCCAGATGCCTGTCCTGTTTGCCCTGTTTACGTTGCTGCGTAACCTGCCGAACTACTTTAGCGACGGTACGTTCTCGTTCTTCAACATCCTGCCCGACCTTACCACCACGCCGAGCGCTTCCTTTGCCGATGGCTTTATGGTTGCGCTGCCTGCGCTGGTTTGCCTGATTCTGTTCGCTGTCTTGACCCTGATTCCGCAGCTGTATATGTCTCGCAATCAGACTGGTCAGCAGGCCCAGAGCATGCGCATGATGGCCGTCGTCATGACCGTCATGATGCTTTGGATGGGCTGGAGCCTGCCCGTTGGCGTTCTGCTGTACTACGATGTGTCTTCTGCCTGGCAGGTTGTCCAGCAGATCTTCGTGACGCAGAAGGTTATCGATAAGGCCAAGGCCGATGAGGAAGAGCGTCTCAAGAACGCTCCGCTGCAGGTCGAGGTTACTCGTCGCGAGAAGAAGCCGCGCCCGCACAAGAAGAAGTAGTGGGATAGTATTCTTATTTAGGTACCTAACTTTTGGAGTTCGTTATGTCTGAAGAGATCGTCGAGGATATGCTTGAGGAGGTTGTCCCGCAGGTCGCGGGCGATTATCCCGAGATTGCACAGCGTTACAAGGCTGGTGAAGAGCTGACCGATGAGGAGCTCGACACCATTGCCGATGTTGCTATTTCCATTCTGCGTTCCATCCTTTCGCACTTCGATGCGGCGAACTCTCCCATCGATGAGTATGAGGGTGACGAGGGCGAGTTGATTCTGGATGTAACTGCTCCGGATCTTGCTGTTCTCATTGGTCGTCATGGACGTACCCTCGATGCTCTTCAGGTTATGTTCTCCTTGTTGGTGAGCCGCAAGCTTGGTTTTAGGTATCCGGTCGTCGTCGACGTCGAGGGTTATAAGAGCCGTCGACAGGACAAGGTTGCTTCTATGGCCCAGTCCGCTGCCGAGCGCGCTATTCGCACTCATAAGAGTGTTTCCCTGCCGCCCATGAATGCCTATGAGCGTCGACTGGTTCATATTGCCCTTCGTGGTAACGATGCTGTTGATACGCATTCTGAGGGCTCTGATCCTGATCGCCATGTTGTGATTGTTGCTCGATAAGCTTTTCGAGCCTATGCTAAGGGGACGTGGTTTCCACGTCCCCTTTTTTTGTCAAAAGTTCTCGATTCACTGATTTTTGTCAGAAAGGAGTCGTCTTGTTTATACTAACTGATGAGCAGACAAGCCAGATGCTGAGCAGTCTTATTTCGTATTGTAAAGACTATTCTTTGAAGGTCTCCGACGATAGCCTTCGTGTCTGTATCAAGCATCTTGATCTTGTTCTGGAGGCTAATAAGACTACTAATCTAACGCGCATCCTAAATGTTGATGATGCTGCCGTTCTTCATATTCTGGACTCACTTGTATTGCTTCCCTACCTAAATAAAGCTCCCGAAGGCGCTTTGTTGGATATGGGTACCGGTGCTGGCTTCCCCGGTATTCCACTGACTATTGCAAGCGGAAGAAAGGCTACCTATATCGATTCCGTTGGCAAGAAGGTTGATGCTGTTAATTCCTTTGTTAAGGAGCTTGGCCTGAAGCATGCTGAGGCCGTTCATGATCGTCTCGAAGAGTATGCGCGATCTCATAAGAAGCAATATGCCGTCGTTACTGCTCGTGCGCTTGCTCCGTTACCTGTTCTCGTTGAGTATGCTTCTCCTTTTCTAAAAGATGGTGGCCTCTTTGTCATTACGAAAGGGAATCCATCTGATGAAGAGCTTCAATCTGGACTTGCCGCTGCAAAGATATGCGGCTTTACCGTGCTTATGACGGATGACCTTGATTTGCCGAACGGCCTGGGCCACCGCGAATTTATTGTCCTTAAAAAGACTCGTCAGGCATCGGTTTCTCTTCCGCGTGCTAATGGCATGGCAAAAAAGAATCCGCTTGCCTAGATGTTTCACGTGAAACATAATGGATAGTGTCGAGTCGATATGTTTCACGTGAAACATATCGGTCGATGTCGAATCGGATTGTTTCACGTGAAACATCCTCCATTCAACAGCTTTAAATATACCGGGAGGGACCGTGGGATTTCGCGACGTTAAGCGTTCTAAGAGCGCAAAAGACACGCGTATCATCGCTATCATCAACCAAAAAGGCGGCGTAGGTAAGTCCACCACAGCTGTAAATCTTGCAGCAGCGTTGGGTGAACTGGGCCGAAAGACGCTCATTGTCGATTTTGACCCGCAGGGTAATAGTACAAGTGGTTTTGGAATCGAAAAAGAAGAGCTCGATCACTGCATCTATGATGCATTGCTGAATGATGTGCCGGCTGAATCGCTTGTTCTTGATACGAATTGCAAAAAGGTATTCGTAATTCCAGCTACCATCCAGCTTGCAGGCGCTGAAATTGAGCTCGTCAGTGCGATTGCACGTGAAACTCGCTTAAAGGATTTGCTTGAACCAATTCAAGATGAGTTTGACTTCATCTTTATCGATTGCCCGCCTTCGCTTGGTTTGCTGACAATTAATGCGTTGACGGCAGCAGATAGCGTTTTGATTCCAATTCAGTGTGAATATTACGCACTCGAAGGTGTCACGAAGCTGCTTGAATCGATGAAGATGGTTAAAACACGTCTTAATAAGGGCCTTGATACCTATGGCGTGCTTATGACTATGTACGATTCGCGCACATCGCTTTCGAATCAGGTTGTCGAAGAGGTTCAATCGTATTTTGGAGACAAGGCATTCAAGACCCTGATTCCACGTACGGTTAAAATCTCAGAAGCGCCGTCGTTCGGTGAACCAGTAATTACCTATGCGCCACAGAATAAGGGCGCAAAGGCTTATATGAACCTTGCTAAAGAGGTGATTAAGCGTGCCTAGCCCTAAGAAGCGCGGTGGCTTGGGTCGTGGACTCAATGCACTGGTCTCAGAAGCTGAATATGAGACTGGCGGATCTACAGCGTCGGCATCAAATGCAGCTTCGGAAACCAAGCTTCCGATCGAAGATATCATTCCGAACCCAAATCAGCCACGAATTCATTTCAACGAGACTGAGCTTCGTGAGTTAAGTGAGTCAATCCAGGAGCATGGCGTTCTGCAGCCGCTTCTTGTGCGCAAGCACGGTAATGGCTATGAAATTATTGCGGGTGAACGCCGTTATCAGGCTTCAAAGCTTGCTGGCCTTGAAGAGCTCCCCGTCATCATTAAGGACGTTGATGATGAGGAAATGCTTGCACTCGCGCTGATTGAAAACCTCCAGCGCTCTGATCTCAATCCCGTCGAAGAGGCTAAGGGGTATCGACAGCTCATCGATTCAAGCGGTATGACTCAAGAAGCCTTGTCAAAGGCTGTCAGCAAGTCTCGCTCTGCAATCACCAATTCGTTGCGCTTGCTCGATCTTCCGGAGGTAGTTCAGCAGATGATCTTCGAAGGCAAGCTGACTGCTGGTCATGCTCGTGCAATTCTTGCGGTTCCGTATGAAGATGCACGCATTAAGCTTGCTGAGAAGGTTGTTGCTGAGGGTTTGTCTGTCCGAGCGACAGAAAATCTTGCTCCACTGTTTTCTGCCGGAGAGACGCCTAAGACGCCCCGACCCGCCACGCCTCAGTCTTTTAAAAAGGCAGCACGTGTATTGCGTCAGGTTTTTAACACAAACGTTCGTGTCAAGAGTTCGCGCGGTAAGAATAAGATCGAGATTGAGTTTAAAGATGAGGAAGAGCTCTCTCGAATTCTTGGCGAAATGATTCAAGTTGATCAAGGAGGTCGGGATGAAGAATAAAGTTCTGACTGCTCTTGCTTTGGCCGCAACTGTAGCGGTTGGTGCATTTGCGGGATTTAAGGTCGCAACAGACGATGAATTGCGTGGTCGTCTGCTTCGCGGAGCGCAGGATATCGTCGATACATCTAAAAAGAAAATGGATGTTATGACTGAGGATGTCGCTATGCGTACAGCTCAAGTAACTAAGAATCCCAAGATTAATCAAGATTGGGTTAATCATCAATGGGAAAATGTAGGCTTTTAGGTACCTAACAATTACTAGCCTTTATTGAAGGGGTCCTTGTCTGAACGCCGGAACAAGGACCCCTAATTTCTTGCGAAAAAGTTGTTGAACAATCGCTCGATGCAGATTAGTAATAGATATGAAACAGCCCCGGTTGCAATTTAACAACCGGGGCTGTTCGATGTTTCACATGAAACGTTTAGGTTGGTCTCCCCTACGCGTTCTTCTGAACCTTGAAGCGTTGCTTGAGTTGGCCGCAAGCGGCGTCGATATCGTTGCCTCGAGAGTTGCGGATCGTGGTCTCAATACCACGGGACTCAAGACGACGCTGAAGGTCTTCAACCTTATGAATCGGCGACGGCTTGAGAGGACTGCCCTCGATATCGTTGAGCTGGATCAGGTTGACGTGGCACAGCGTGCCCTCGCAGAAGTCGCAGAGCGCCTGCATCTCGGGGTTTGTGTCATTGACGCCCTCGATCATGGCGTATTCGTATGTCGGACGGCGGCCGGTCTTTTCGGTGTAGAGCTGAAGGGCCTCGTGAAGGCGCAGAAGTGTGTACTTCTTAACGCCCGGCATGAGTTTATTGCGAGTGGATTGAATGGCTGAGTGCAGCGAGACGGCGAGCGTGAACTGCTCGGGAATGTCGGCAAACTTACGAATACCAGGAATAACGCCGCTGGTGGAGACGGTGAGATGGCGTGCCCCGATACCGATTCCGTCGGGGTCATTAAGGATGCGTAGTGCCTTGAGGACCTCGTCGTAGTTGGCGAAAGGCTCACCCTGGCCCATGAACACGACGCTCGTCGCGCGCTCACCAAAGTCGTTGGAAACGTGGAGTACCTGGTCAACGATCTCCTGAGCGGTCAGCGAGCGCTTGAGGCCGTTCAGGCCAGTAGCGCAAAAAGCGCAACCCATGCCACAGCCGACTTGGGTTGATACACAGACAGACAGCTTGTTGCGACGAGGCATGCCGACGGTCTCGACGGAGATGCCGTCGTGGTACTCGAGTAGGTATTTACGAGAGCCATCCTTAGACACCTGCTTGGTGAGCTCGGTCGGCGTGTCGAAGGCAAATGCCTCCTTCAGCTGCTCGCGGAAGGCCTTGGGAAGGTTAGTCATGTCATCAAACGAACAAACGTTCTTCTCAAAAACCCATTCGATGAGCTGCTTTGCGCGAAAAGCGGGTTGGCCGAGTTCGGCGACAAGTTCGCGAATATCGTTTTTGCTCAAGTCGCGAATGTCCTGAGATTTAGTCCTGGGATTCATGGAAGCCTTTCGATTTTGGGGAAACGTAGAGGGTATCGCTACAATATGGTATCAGCTGCAGGAATTATAGAGGAGGAGTCTGCCCATGCCGGGTAAAAGCCTAGAGAACATGCACGTAGCGGTCTTGGCGGGCGGCCATTCCGCCGAACGCGAGATTTCGCTCAATTCTGGAAAGAATGTCGTGGTGGCACTGAAGGAGGCCGGCTACACCTCGGTGGAGCTGCTCGACGCCGCCGCCGATGACTTTATGGTGACTATGGCGACCGGTGGCTTCGACGTGGCATTTATCGCCATGCACGGCGCCGGCGGTGAGGATGGCGCCATGCAGGGGGCCATGGAGACGCTGGGTATTCCCTACACGGCGTCAGGCGTGCTCGCCAGCGCATGTGGCGCCGATAAAGAGGTTTCAAAACTTCTGTATGCCAGGGCGGGCATCCCCATTGCCCCCGGCCTGGCGCTTGAGGCGGGCGACGAGGTCGATATCGATCGTATCGTCGAGATTTGTGGCGAGCGGTGCTTTGTAAAGCCCGCCGTCAACGGCTCCAGCTACGGCATTTCGCTCGTTCACGAGCTCTCAGAGCTGCCGGCGGCAATCGCCAAGGCTTTTGAGTACGGCGATAAAGTGCTGGTCGAAAAGTGCATCGAGGGAACCGAGATCACTGTGGGCGTGTACGGCGAGGACGACGTGCGCGCGCTGCCGATTGTGGAGATTCGCAAGCCTGAGGACTGCGAGTTCTACGACCTGGATGTGAAGTACGTCGACCCCACAGACATCCACCGCATTCCGGCGCAGATTTCGCCCGAAAACTATGCGCGTGCCCAGGAACTTGCCTGTGCGGCCCATAAGGCCCTCGGCTGTCTGGGCGTTTCGCGCAGCGATTTTATCGTGAGCGAGGACGGCCCTGTCATTCTCGAGACCAACACCATTCCCGGCATGACCGATACGTCGCTGTATCCCGATGAGATTCGCCATACCGACGACATGACGTTCCCGCAGGTGTGCGACAGCCTGATCCGTATGGGTCTCCGCCGGGCGGGCGTTGCATGCTAATCGAGGACGCCGTATCTCCTGGAACGCCGCAGTTCGTCATCGATTCTTACGCCACGCTCGCCGAGCGCGCTAAGACGCAATCGTTTGGCCTCATCGAGGAGGATGTAATCGTCCTCGATACCGAGACCACGGGTCTTTCGGTGCAGGACAACGAGTTAATTGAGATTTCCGCGGCCCGCCTTTCGGGCCGCGAGGTCATTGACCGCTTTGATACGTTCGTGCATCCCAAGCAGTTGATTCCCGCGGAGATTACCGAGCTCACGAGTATTACGAACGCCGATGTGGCAGATGCCCCGTCGGCCGTCGAGGCCGTCGCGGCACTCGCCGACTTTGTGGGCGGCTGTCCTGTTATCGCACATAACGCCACGTTTGACCGGTCGTTCATCGAATCGGTCAAAGGCGGTGTCAACGTGAGCGATATCTGGATCGATTCGCTGGCGCTATCGCGCATTGCGCTTCCGCGCCTGACATCGCACAAACTGTCCTTTATGGCCGACTTGTTTGGGTGCGATTCGGTGTCGCATCGCGCGAACGCAGACGTTGATGCCCTGTGCGGTGTGTGGCGCGTGCTGTTGGTTGCGCTTACCGACCTGCCTTCGGGCCTTATGGCGCGCTTGGCGGACATGCACGCGGACGTGCCTTGGTCCTATCGCCCCATTTTTTCTTTTTTGGCCGGCCAGAACCCGGGTTCGATATTTTCGCTCAGCGCCGCTCGTGCTGACGTGCTCAAGGCCGATCGTGCAGACGATCGCGTTGATGCGGACGAGTTGCCGGTCCTTAAGATGCCGAGCCGTGAAGAGATCGAGGCGGATTATGCCCCCGGCGGCCTGGTCAATCGTATGTACCCCACCTATGAGCCGCGCGATGAGCAGATCGCGATGGCGGTTGAGGTGCGCGATGCGCTGGTCACGGGTACCCATCGCGTGATCGAGGCAGGCACGGGCGTCGGTAAGTCGATGGCCTATCTCGTGCCCTTCGCCGAGGCTGCCCGCCGAAACAACATTACCGTCGGCATCGCGACCAAATCGAATAATCTTGCCGATCAGCTTATGTACCATGAGCTGCCAAAGCTCGCCGAACAGCTGGACGGGGGCCTGTCGTTTTGTGCACTCAAGGGCTATGACCACTATCCGTGTCTACGCAAGCTCGAGCGCATGAGCCGTGGTCAGGTTGAGATCACTACCAAGCGCGATCCTGCTGACACGCTCACGGCGGTTGCGGTCATCATGGCGTATGTGTGCCAATCTGCCGATGGCGACCTCGATTCACTCGGCATTCGCTGGCGCAGCGTCAACCGTCCCGACTTTACGACGGCTTCACGCGAGTGTGCTCGTCGTCTGTGTCCGTTCTTCCCCGACAAATGCCTGGTCCACGGGGCGCGCCGCCGTGCGGCACATGCCGACGTGGTGGTTACCAACCATTCCCTGCTGTTCCGCAACGTGGCCGCCGAGGGAAGGATTTTGCCTCCGATTCGTCACTGGGTGGTCGACGAGGCCCATTCCATCGAGCGTGAGGCTCGTCGCCAATGGGCGCGCGTTGTTTCGGCAGATGAGTCGCGCGTGCTGTTTGAGCGCTTGGGTGGGTCGAGTGCCGGCGCGCTGAGTCAGGTTTCCCGCGATCTGGCCACTTCCGAGGGCTCTACGCTCTACCTGGGACTCACCGCCAAAGCAACATCGACGGTTGCCCGCGCGAGCATGGCGATTGCCGATGTGTTCGATGGCGTGCGCGAGCTTGGCCGCCGTGCCCGTGGGGGCTATGACAACGCAAATCTGTGGATTGGGCCCGAGCTGCGCGAGTCGGATGACTGGCACGATTTTTTGCAGTCGGCCCATACCGCAATTGATGCGCTGGACCAGGCGGATAAAAGCGTAGACGCGCTGGTGCAAGCTGTCGCTGCCGATAAGCCCGAGGTCGTCGTCGACCTGGGCGACATTTCACGCCGTCTGCACGAGTTGGTCGAGAATCTCAAGCTCATCATTGAGGGTACGGATGAGCACTATGTGTACTCACTGCAGGTTAACCGCCGGCTGCGAGCGGGCGGGGAGTCTATGACCGCCGAGCGCATCGATATCGGCGAGGCCTTGGCGAACGAGTGGCTGCCCGAGGTGCACACGGCCATCTTCGCTTCGGCGACCATGACGGTGTCTAAGAGCTTTGAGCATTTCAACCATGCCGTCGGCCTCGATCGCATCGGTGCGTCGACATCCTCATCGCTACACCTGGATTCGAGCTATGACTTTGACTCGAATATGGCCGTGGTTGTGGCGGGGGACATTCCTGATCCGCGCGATCGCGAGCGCTATCTGTCGGCGCTCGAGTGTGTGCTGGTCGATGCCCATCTCGCCATGGGTGGATCGGTGCTCACGCTCTTCACTAACAGGTGCGATATGGAGGACCTGTATGCCCGTGTCGAGCCCAAATTGGCGCGAACGGGCCTGGAGCTCAATTGCCAGCAACGCAACTCGTCCCCGCGTCGCCTGCGCGATCGGTTTATCAACGAGCCGACCTCATCGCTCTTTGCGCTCAAGGCCTTTTGGGAGGGCTTTGACGCCAGCGGCGAGACACTGCGTTGCGTCATTATCCCCAAGCTGCCGTTCTCGAGCCCCACGGATCCTCTTTCGTGTGAGCGCAACCTGCGCGAAGACCGCGCCTGGGCGCGCTACTCGCTGCCCGAGGCGGTGCTCGAAGTCAAGCAAGCCGCCGGCCGTCTCATCCGCTCGTCAACCGATTGCGGTGTGCTCATCTTGGCAGATCCGCGCTTGGTGACAAAGGGCTACGGTAAGAAGTTCTTGACGTCGCTGCCCACGACTTCCTACCAGCGTATCGAGTCGGCGCAGATCGGTCATTATTTGCAGCTGTGGCGCGCACGCCACGAGCGACGCCGTTAAAGCGGGCAGGTCAGGCTCTTCGCCATATCGCATAGACGCTTTGCCGAGGCGGGGTCATCCAGTATGCGGATGGCTCCGCCCGCTGCGATTACCTGACAGAACAGCCAGTGCTCTGACCCATAACGCACGGTCACCGTTGCCATGTCTGCCCCGTTTGGCTCAATCGACATGATGCCGGCCCAGTTTAGGCGCTCTGCCATATCGAGTGGCATGAGGAGTTTTGCGCTCTGCTCCGCTTGGGAAAGGGATTCGTGGAGGGACAAGGACGCGGGTGTGTGGCGCTCCACGGAATCGTCGGTAAGGGCAAGGCCTTCGATTTTGTCCATGCGGTAGGAGCGCTGCGCATCAACTCCGACATCCCAGGCAATCAGATATGTTTGGTCGCCATGCGTCGCGATGCGCAGGGGGTCGATGAGACGCTCACGCGGCCGTGTGTCGTCCATCGAACGGTAGATGATGCGGCATCGAACGCCGTCTTGAATCGCGCAGTTCAGCTGTTGCCAGTGCGATCCTCGGGCAACGGTATCGACGACGCGCTGGTTGTAGCCGAGTTTCTCGGGTAGGAGGGCGTGTCGGATACGCTCTGCTGCCCGAGAGTCGATTCCCATCGATTCGAGTTCGTGGTTGAGCACGGCACCTTCGGCGGCACTTAGGCGCAAGGGCAGCACACGCCCCGCATCGCCTGTCAGGATGATGCACTCGCCGTGGCGTTCGCAGATGATGCGTGCGCCCGACTCACGGTCAGCGAGGGTCGAGACGATATCGATAATTTCGTCGAGCGCCGCACCCGTGATATCAAAACGGCTGCAGATATCCCCTCGTGTCATACCGGTCTCACCGGCAGCGTAGAGGGCCTCCATGATGTCAATCGCACGCGAGAGCCTTTGCTCGCTGGTGAGTTTACGCACGGGCATGCTCGTGCACCGTCCTTTCGATGAGGTGGTTCCACGCCAGTTTAAGTGCATCGGGGGCAACGGGTCTCATGCCGTCCATGGCGTGCTCCATACAAAACGAGGCAGCGGCATTAAGGTCGCGCACGCCGACGGTCCAGGTCCAACCCTCTTCGGTGTGCGTGAGCTCCCCGCGACCGCGCGTTAGGCCGCTGACCATGTCGGCCTGGGCTTGCGGGGCAAACGAAAAGGTCGCCATAACGGGCTTGCAATCGGCAAAATCAAACTCAAAGAACAGGCGATCGTTCAGGTTAAAGTCGGCGGGGATGGAGTAGGCCTTCGAGGGGCGCCATGCGCGAACGATACGGTCGCAGCGAAACGTCCTGATTTCATCGGTGGCGTTGTCGAGTCCGCAAAAATACGCCACACCCTCGTGCTCAAACATGCCGTATACGCAGACGGTGCGCTCTTTTTGCTCCCCGTGCCCGTTTTGATACAAAAAGCGCAGTGCGCAGCGTTCGGCGAAAGCGCTCCACACCGCATCGACGGCGGGTAAGCGACGGGCGGGAGGCTCTTCTGCGGTCGATGCGCCGGTGAGGTAGGCGATCTTGGAGCGTATGTCTGCAAGCGGCGTGGCAAACGCGGCCGAACCGGTCGCAAGGGTCTGGTCGATAGCGTCGAGCAAGATGTCCGCGTCGTCTGCGGTGATGAGGCCACCGGCCGCAAACGTGTGCTCGCGATCGATGGTCCACGCGCTTTCTTCGGTTTCTTGGGCGCCTGCTGCGCGAACTTCCTTGATCGTGATTCCGCGTTCGAGGAGTTTTTCGCGATCGCGGCGAAACTTGCGCTTGTCCGAGTCGATATTGCCCGACCCATAGCCAAGATCGGAATCCAGGACAATTTGCTCTGTGGTTAATGGCTCGGGAGAGCTGTTGAGGACAAAGAACAGATTGAGGATGCGCTGGGCGGTCTTGTCGAAACCGGGTTCCGGCGCCCCATTTTTATTCGTTACGGTTGTATCGCTTGCCGTCATAGAATCCTCGCATGGGAAGGTGTTTGATGCCATGATTTTAGTCCGATATGGAGATTAGGCTATATCCTTGTCCGCTTGGGGCGTTAAGATGCCCAGAATTCGGCCGTTTGCGCCCGCTCGGGGTATACTTTCGACTATATACGGTTCTAATGTGCATACATTGGGCCTATTTGTCGGATTATGGATGTGGAGCGCATATGGCGAACACCCAGAACTATATTAACCACCTGCTGCAGAACACTGGCATCACGCCGGCGTGCAGCGAAGAAGAGCGCTTGGCCGCCGAAGATATCGCTCAAATTTTCCGCAACCACGGCTTTGATCCCGAGGTGCAGGAGTTTAATGCTCCCGCGCCGAGCAGGATGGCGTTTGCCGTTACGGGCATTCTGGCATTTGCCGGTGCCCTGCTTATGGGCATCGGCGGCGGTATCGGCTTAGTCGGCACCCTGTTGGCCATTGTCGGAGCCGTGCTCTATGTGCTCGAGAGAACCGGGCGCCCCGTGATCTCGCGCCTGGGCAAGACGGGCGTGAGCCAAAACGTCATCGCCTACCACAAGGCGTCGGGCCCGCTTGCCTCTCCGCGCAATCGCCCGGTTGTCGTCGTCGCGCACTATGACTCCCCGCGCGCCGAACTGCTCGCTCGCGAGCCCTATGCGCCGTACCGAGCGCTGATCGCCAAATTGCTCCCGATTGCCACGATTGCTCCCGCGGCTATTGCCATCCTGCGCATCTTGCCGCTTCCCGGCGCGTTGAAGGTCCTGCTGTGGATTGTCGCGATCCTTGCCTCCCTCGTGGCGCTCGCCAATGCCGCCAATATCATTTCCAATCGTTTTGTCCTTCCCTACACGTCCGGCTCGGTTTGCAACAAGTCCTCTGTTGCCGCCATGCTGGGTGTCATGGATAACGTCGCCCCCTATCAGGGTGAGAACGAGTTCCCTGACGATATTCCGTTTGACACGTATTTTGGCGAGCAGAAGCGTCGCGCCGAGGAGATGGCGCGCGCGGCAGCCGAGTACGCCGCGGCCCAGCAGCAAAATGATTACGGCAATACCATCGAGTACGAAGAGCCTGCCTATACCGAGGATGAGTATGGCCAGCCGGTCGCTCCCGAGGGTGAGCAGGGCGAGGCTTTTGATGAGCAAATCGATGGATTCGAAGGTGCTTCTGCCGACGAGACCCTGATTGGCGTCATTGCACCCGAGTCCCAGGTCCAAGATATTCCGGCCGAGGAGCCCGTTGCAGACGAGTCCGCTGCCGAGTCGGCAGAGGAGCCTGCCGCGGCCGAGCAGGCCGAGCCCGAGCCCAAGCTTTAT
>USHS01000001.1 GCA_900554585.1 uncultured Collinsella sp. | reverse complement strand
TCGCCTCGCTGCTCATCCCGAGCCTTGGCATCTTTGGCGCGCTCAAGGCACTCGGCGTCATCTTCTTTGTAACGATCGCCGCCTCCGCTCTGTTCCTGAAGGCCCCCGAGGCCGGCTGGCTGCCCGAAGGCTTCGAGGCCCCCAAGGGCGGCGCACACGCCGGCACCTTCGGCGACCTCACCCCGGGCGAGATGGTCAAGACCCCGCGCTTCTGGATCCTCATCGTCACCTTCGCCTTTGCCGCCACCGCGGGCACCCTGCTCGTGGGCAAGGTTGCCTCCATTGCCGCCGTCCAGCTCTTCGCCGACCCCACGAGCGCCGCGGCCGTCGCCCTCGGCGGCGTGGTGGTCTCCGTCAACACCTGCGCCAACCTGGTCGGCCGTCTTTCCTTTGGCCAGATCATCGACAAGCTCGGCGCCTACAAGTCGCTGCTCATCAGCCTTGTCGTCACTATCGTCGCGCTCGTCATCATGTCGATGAGCTTTACGCAGAGCATGTTCTTTGTGGCACTCGCCCTGCTCGGCTTTAGCTTTGGCGCCCTGCTCGTCATCTACCCGCCGCTTACCGGCGGCGCCTTTGGCACCAGCAACATCGGCGTCAACTACGGCATCATGTTTTTGGGCTACGCCGCCTCTACCTGGATCAGCCAGCCCATTACCGCCGTGCTGTATCACGCCGAGGCCGGCAGCGCCGCCTACCAGCAGTCCTTCTACGGCGCCATCGTGATTGCCGCCATCGCCGTCGTGCTCACCGTCTACATGATGGTTTCCGACAGCAAGAAGAAGTCCGCCTAGTTTTACCGATGTGACAAAGGGGCTGTCCCTTTGTCACACTCCATCGCCACCACCATTAAGGAGTCGAAATGTCTGAGCTCAACCCCGTCCGCATTGCCGTTATCGGCGCCGGCGCCATGGGCCGCAACCACATCCGCTTTGTCACCGAGGAGCCCGAGGCCGAGCTCGTCGCCATCGCCGACGCCTTTGAGGGCGCCCGCGCCACGGCCGAGGCCGCCGGCGTGCCGTTTTACACCGATCCCGCCCAGATGATGGACGAGGTCAAACCCGAGGCCGTCATTATCGCCACCCCCAACGACCTGCACCTGGGCGTTGCCCGCGAGGCCGTGAAGCGCAATATCGTGCCGCTGGTCGAAAAGCCGATCTCCAACGATCTCGAGGATGCCCAGGCCTTCGCCGCCGAGGCCGAGACCGCCGGCGTGCCCGTGCTCGTGGGTCAGCACCGTCGCCACAACCCCTTCGTCAACAAGGCCAAGGAGATCATCGAGTCCGGCGAGCTGGGCAAGCTCACCGTGTCGAGCTTCCACTACATGATCTATAAGAATGACGAGTATTTCGATGTCGAGTGGCGCCGCAAGAAGGGTGCCGGCCCGATCCTGGTCAACCTGGTGCACGACGTCGACCTGCTCCGCTACCTGCTGGGCGAGCCCGTTGCCGTCCAGGGTATGCAGTCCAGCGCCGCCCGCGGTTTTGAGACCGAGGACTCCGCCGTGGTCAACGTCCGTTTTGCCGATGGCGCGCTCGCAAGCATGACCATCTCCGACGCCACCGCCAGCCCCTGGAACTGGGAGGCCACCGCCCGCGAGGACCCGCAGTACCGTCCCTTCGACGCCGACGCCTACTTTATCGGTGGCACCAAGGGCGCCCTGTCGCTGCCCCGCCTGCACCAGTTCTCCTATGACGGCGCCTCCAACTGGCACAAGCCGCTGCAGATGGAGATTCCGGCTGTCGACCCGGCGTTGCCGCACAAGATGCAGCTCAAGCACTTTGTGAAGGTTGTCCGCCGCGAGGTCGAGCCCGTCGTGACCCCCGCCGATAACGTCAAGACGCTCACGCTTCTTAACGCCATCAAGGAGGCCGCCGAGACCGGCCAGCTCGTCGAGCTGTAATGCTTTAGGGCGAGCCGCGGCAGACCCTACGCCAAACCCCTTCGGCCCGCCACCAACAAGCCCCTCTTCTTTGCCCCGCGAGCAGCCTCCTGCCCGCGGGGCTTTTTGGCAACTTGGGGATGATTCGGCAGTCTTTTTGGGACGGGTGGTATCCTTGGTAGCCCTGTGCTGCGAACGCACCTTAAACGCAAGGAGTCCCATGGATCTTATCGCCCAGCTCGCTCGCGAGCTCAACCTTAAGGCCGCCAACATCGAGGCGGCCGTCAAGCTCATCGACGAGGGCAACACCATTCCCTTTATCTCGCGCTACCGCAAGGAAGCCACGGGCGGCATGGACGACGTCGCCCTGCGCGCCCTCGACGAGCGCCTGTCCTACCTGCGCAATCTTGAGCAGCGTAAAGAGGACGTCATTCTGCTTATCGACGCCCAGGGCAAGCTCACGCCCGAACTCGAACAGCAGATCCGCGAGGCCACGCAGCTCCAGCGCGTCGAGGATCTCTACAAGCCCTACCGCAAAAAGCGCATGACCCGTGCGCAGAAGGCCCGCGAGGCAGGCCTGGAGCCGCTCGCCAATATGATCATCATGCAGGCGTCAGCCAAGGGCAGCGCACTCGACGCCGCCGCGGAATACGTCAACGAGGAGGCCGGCTTCGACACACCCGAGAAGGCGCTCGCTGGCGCGGCGGACATCGTGGCCGAGACGGTAGCCGAGGACCCGGAGAACGTCGCCGACCTGCGCGCCTTTACGCAAAACACTGCCGATATCGTCGTCGAAGCCACCGATCCCGCGGAGAAGACCCCCTACGAGCCCTACTACAACTTTGACGAGCCGCTGCGCCGTATACCCAACCACCGCGTGCTGGCTATCGACCGCGGTGAGCGCGAGGGCAAGCTCCGTGTGCGCGTGAACGTCGACGGCGCCGCCGCCACGGCGCGCCTCGGCAGCCGCTGGCCCCGTCGCCAAGGCGTCTTCGCTCCCGTCTTTGACGCCGCCATCGCTGACGGCTACAAACGCCTCATGGCCCCCTCACTGGAGCGCGAGGCCCGCGCCAAGCTCACCGTCCGCGCCCAGACCGAGGCCATCAACGTCTTTGCCAAGAATCTTGAGGGCCTGCTCTCGGCACGCCCCGTGCGCGGCGCCCGCGTGCTCGCGCTCGACCCGGGCTACCGCACCGGCTGCAAGGTCGCCGTCATGGACGAGACCGGCAAGCTGCTCGACCACGGCGTGGTCTACCCCACCAAGCCGCGCCACGACGTCGCCGGTACCAAGCGCGAACTCGCCCGCCTCGTCAAGAAGGACGGCGTCAACACCATCGTCATCGGCAACGGCACCGCCAGCCGCGAGACCGAGGAAGTCGTCTCGGAGTTCATTGCCGAGCAGGCGCCCGGGTTGCGCTACACCATCGTCAACGAGGCCGGCGCGTCGGTCTACTCCGCCTCCGAACTCGCCAGCCAGGAGTACCCGGACCTGGACGTCACCGTGCGTGGCGCCATGAGCTTGGGCCGCCGCCTGCAAGACCCGCTGGCAGAGCTCGTCAAGATTCCGCCCCAGTCTATCGGCGTCGGCCAGTACCAGCACGACCTTGACCAGGCCGAACTCTCGCGCACCCTGGGCCACGTGGTGGAGGACGTCGTCAACCGCGTGGGCGTCGACGTCAACACCGCAAGCGCAAGCCTGCTGGGATACGTATCGGGCATCACGCCGAGCGTGGCCAAGAACATCGTGGCCTACCGCGAGGAAAACGGCGCCTTTACCGATCGCCGCCAGCTTAAGAAGGTCCCCAAGCTGGGGCCCAAGGCATATCTCAACGCCGCGGGCTTCCTGCGCATCAGCGGCGGCAAGAACCCGCTCGACGCGACAAGCGTCCACCCCGAGAGCTACGAGGTGGCCACGGCCGTCCTGGAGCGCGCAGGCGTTAAAGCCAGCGAGCTCAGCCGCGGCGGCGTGCCCGACATCGAGCGCCGTCTGGGCAGCATCTCGACGCTGGCAAGCGACCTGGACTGTGGCACCCTGACGCTCATCGATATCGTCAACGAGCTCAAGAAGCCCGGTCGCGACCCGCGCGACGATGCACCCGAGGTGGTCTTTAGCCGCTCGGCGCTTTCCATCGACGACCTGGAGCCGGGCATGGAGCTCAAGGGCACGGTGCGCAACGTTGTGGACTTTGGCGCCTTCGTCGACGTGGGCGTACATCAGGACGGCCTCGTGCATATCTCCAAGCTGGCCAACCGCTTCGTCAAGCACCCGAGCGACGTGGTGCGCGTCGGTGACACGGTCAAGGTGTGGGTCGAAAAGGTCGATCGCGACCGCAAGAAAATCTCGCTCACCATGGTGCAGGGAAAGTAACAGCAAAGGACGAACCACCGCTGCCCATCGTCGAACTTGCAAGTTTTTCTCACCCAATGGGAAAAACTTGCAGATACCGCAACAAAACTTTCGCTTGCATATGGACGTTGAACTGCTAAACACTTTACCTACGTTTATCAAGGCGTGAGCTGCGGGTTTTTATCTTCTCGGCGAACGGTTTTGCAGCTTTACCATTTTTATATCGCCGCCCCAGCGGCAAAACGTTTTTGCCGATCATTGCGTTTGATTCCGTTCACGGAACAGAAGCAGCGCCTCACCGGATCGTTTTCACAATCGCTCCAAAGCAAAAAGCGGTGACGCCTCATTTGAGACGTCACCGCTTTCGTGTAGGAGCCGGTTATCGGAGCTCCACCCGATTGGGGCTTAACGTATGCCTGGATTACTCTTCCTCAACGTGGTTAATCACAGCACCCTTGGTGTGGATGAAGTTGGGGACGAAGGCGACGACCAGAAGGACAGCGAGAATCGCGTAGACACCGGTGGTACCGAAGGCCTCGGCAGCGCGGCCAAGCGTAATACCAATGACGGAGAAATCGAAGTCGCCGAACGTAGTGTTCTTGAAGCCAAAGACGTCAAGAACAGGCAGGAGCAGAGCCGGGGCAAAGGTGATGAGCAGGCCGTTGACGAAAGCACCAAGAGCTGCGCCCTTGCGACCGCCGGTAGCATTGCCGTAGATGCCTGCGGTAGCACCGCAGAAGAAGTGGGGAACCATGCCCGGGATGATGAAGATGCCCAAGGTAGCGCCCACGATGAACATACCGACCACGCCACCGATGAAGGAGGCAACAAAGCCGAGGATGACGGCGGTGGGAGCATAGGGGAAGAAGACGGCGCAGTCGACGGCGGGGATGGCGCCGGGGATCAGCTTGTTGGAGATGCCCTGGAAAGCCGGGACCAGGTCGGCAAGGATCATACGAACGCCGTTGTAGACGATAGTGACACCGACGGCGAAGGACAGGGCACAGGTCAGGGCGTAGACGATTACATTGTCGCCGCCAGCGGTCTTGATAACGACCGCAGGATCTGCGATGTAAGCGGCGAAAGCGGTAACCAGGTAGAAGAAGGCCATGGTAAGAGCCGTGGAGATGGTGGTGTCGCGCAGGAAGGAGAACTTCTCGGGAACCTCGATCTTCTCGGTGCTGTTCTCCTCGGCGTCCTTAGCAAAAAGCGTACCGACTGCAGCGGAGATGTAATAGGCGAGTGAACCGAAGTGGCCCATGGCGATTTCATCGCCATCGGTAACCTTCTCGGTGAAACGCTGACCAACGGCGGGAAGCATAGCGCTCACGAGGCCCAGGAACATGCCGCCCACGATGACAAGCTGGACATCCTGGAAGCCAGATGCCTGCAGAACGGCAGACAGCAGGCAAGCCATGAACATGCTGTGATGGCCCGTCAGGAAGATGTACTTAAACTTGGTAAAGCGGGCAATGATAATGTTCACGACGTAGCCGAGAATCAGGATCATCATGGTCTGAACGCCGAGGACGCTCTGAGCCATCGAAACGACAACCTCGTTGTTGGGCACGACGCCGGTGATGTGGAAACCGGTCTCGATGAAGGTACCCAGCGGAGCAAGGTTCTCCTGAACAACAGCGGCGCCGGCAGACAGCATGATGTAACCAAGAATGGGCTTCAGGGTGCCTGTCATCACCTTGTGGGCAGGGCGCTTGAGCGCGACAAGGCCCACAAAAGCGAACAGGCCCATAATCCATGCTGGCTTGGTCAGAATCGATTGGATAAACTCAAGTATGGGAAGGATGGCTTGCATCTGCGCTTCCTTTCTCTCTAACGTGGGCGCGTTTCCCTCTTCCACAGGGAACCGCCCTTTTTCGTGCCGCTTTAGGCGTTAGCGGCGGCCGCCTTGATTGCCTCGAGGGCGTCTTCGCGGATCTTCTTCTTGTTCACATAGCTGCGAACGATCACAACGTTGCCGTGGAGCTCGGGGGCGAGCTCCTTAACGGTGATGAACAGATCCGGATTTGCGGAAGAAGCACCGTTCAGGTCCATAGACTCAACGTCGGCCTTGATGCCCTCCTCCTCGCAAAGCTCCTCGACTTTGCCAGCGAGCATCAGGCTAGACCCGATGCCGTTTCCGCATACGGTGATGATATGCATGACAACCTTCCTCTCCTACACGTGACGGTTTTCCGTCTATCCAAAAACGGCGACGCATCGCCGTGCCATTAAGGCCTAAAAGAATGAACGCATGGTCTCCAAAACCTGCTCGGGCGTATCGCATGCGCTGAGCTTGGCAACGCAGTCCTCGTCCTCGAACATCTGCGAAAGCTCCGCCAAGCAGCCAAGATGAGCCTTGGGGTCGGGTGCGCAAATACCCACGAGCACGTGAACCGGATCGAAATCCTCGTGTCCAAACGCAACGGCAGGGTCAAGCGTGACGATACAGATGCCCGCTTCACTCACATTGCCATCTGCCTGAGCGTGGGGCATGGCGATGCCCTCTTCCAAGACCATATAGGGGCCGAATTTGTGAACCGATGAAATCATGGCGTCAACATAGCTCTGGTCGCATTTGCCAGCGTCTACGAGCAACTTACCGCATGCCCTGATCGCTTCCTCCCAGTCGGAGGCCTCGACGTGGCAGGCAACAAGCTCGGGTTTAAGAAGATCGGTCAGCATGCTCGTCCCCTACTCCTCGGGCAAGATATGAAAACCAAGTGCCTGAACGTCGCGGGCAAAGCCCTTGACCGTATCAAGCGAGTACTCAAGCAAATCTTTCCCGAAATTCTTGCGCTTGGCAAGAATGGCATTGGGGACCGTAATGATCTGGCATCCAACGGACTCCGCCTGGAAGATATTGAGGACCTCGCGCGTAGACGCCCAGAGAACCTCGGCGGCAGGCTTAACGGCAGCCTTCTTTACGGACTCCGCCATGAGGGGCAGCGGATCGACGCCGGTATCGGCAATGCGACCGGCAAAGATGGACAGAATAGAGGGGGTCTCGGCAGTAACGGCATCGACGAACTCGTCGACCTGCTCGGGCGTGAAGATAGTGGTGACATTCACCTTGATGCCGTCGGCAGAAAGGCGCTTGACCAACGCGGCAGTGGACTCGCCCTTGGTGTTGAGCGCCGGGATCTTAACGTAGACGTTGTCTGCCCAGGTTGCGATCTCGCGAGCCTCGGCTTCCATACCCGCCTCGTCATCAGCGAACACCTCAAAAGAGACCGACACATCGGTAATGTGCTCAAGAACCGTCTTGGCAAAAGCGCGGTAGTCGGTCACGCCGCCGGCCTTCATAAGGGAAGGATTGGTCGTGAAGCCCTGAACGTTGCCATTGTCATGCATGTCAAGCATGCCTTCGAGGTTAGCGCCGTCGGCAAACACCTTGATCGCCATGTTCGGTCCTTTCTCATCAAACGCTATTGCTATCGAAAGCCTTCTTCTTTGTTTCAAAAGCTTTTCGGTTTTCTTTTATAAACCATTTCAAAAGCTATCGAAAGCTCAATTGTCAACTTTCCGTGAACGGTCGAATATCGGGTGTGAACGTGCTTCTTTTGGGCGGCACCTTCAGAACAAGCCCCTCTATACGCTATTTAAGTGCGAACTATCTGCTACATATGCATTCGGGACATGCCATTCCGTTCATTCGATTCATTCGAATTTGCCTTGTTCTTTTCATATCGATACGTTATATTTCGATTACGAAAGGCCCATCTTTTGCCTTTCGTTCAAAAGGAGTGGCATATGGCATCTACTTCAGACCTTTCACCGGCCGAGCGTCAGCGATTTATTATGAACTGGCTGGCCGAAAAACCAAATATCTCGGTATCCGACATCGTTCGCCGTTTTTCGGTTTCGGAAGTCACCGCACGACACGACCTCGTCTCGCTGGAATCCGAAGGCAAGCTGCGTCGCGTACGCGGTGGAGCGGTATCGCTTTCTCGCTCCACCGCAATCTCGTATCCCGAGGAGCGCATCAATGTCCAAGTCGAGGCCAAGGAGGCCATCGCCGCAACCGCAGCAACTCTTGTTGATGATGGCGATGTTCTGGTAATTGATATCGGCACCACAGGCTTTTACTTCGCTAAGGCCCTCATGGACAAGCGTGAGATCACCATTATCACCGGCGATCTTGCAATCGCGAACTACGCCAGTTTCAATCTCCCCAATGCTTCGGTAGTGTTGCTGGGCGGCTCCGTGCGCAAGGGCCACCTCTATCTCGCGGGCGCGCTAACGCTCGACTGCATGAGCAAACTACATGCCGACAAGGCGTTTGTCAGCGCCGACGGATTCCACCCCGACCACGGTTTTACCGTCGAGCACGACTTCTCGGCCATGATCAAGCATATGTACCTGACCAACTCAAACCAGGGCTACATGATGGTTGACCAGGGAAAGTTCAACAAGACCAGTTTTTATCAGTCCGCGCAGATCGATGACCTCGATGGCATCATCGTTGATGGAGACGACGAGGGCATCATGACGGCGGCGATCGAGAGCAGTCGCAGTCATCCCAAGCTCTATATTGCAAAATAGCTCAAATGGCCGGGTCGCCCCACCGCGGGCGACCCGGCCATTTATTAGATCAACCCAAAGTGGCGCATGGCGGTGACGGTACCGTCGTGTGCGACATCGTCGGTCACGTAGTCGGCGACCGCCTTGACCTCGGGCATGGCGTTGCCCATGGCGACAGCCGTCTCGACCGCAGCGAGCATGCCCAGGTCGTTGCCCGAATCGCCGAAGCCAAAGGTGCGCGCATTTCCCTCGCGGCCCAGATACGCCAGCGCTCGCGCCACGCCCACGCCTTTGTCGATGCCCTTGGGGCTCAGTTCGCGATTCTGGCCACCGGTGTTGCACAGCTCAAACTCGCGATCGATAAAGCCGTCATCGTTGGCTACACGAGCCAAACTGGGCACGTTGAGGCATACCTTGCCCACGCGCAGACGGCCGTCGACGCGCATTTCCTCGGCGCTGTGCACCACAGAGGTACCGATTAAAGACGAGCGCTCAACGCCCACAGGCTCCAGCGCAAAGGTCGCAGCATTGGACTCGAAAAAAACCTCGATGCCGGCATCCACAACGCGACGCGCAAGCTCCTCAACAATGTCTTCGTCAAAGCAGTCCTCATACACCACGCGGCCCTCGACCTCGAGCGTGGCGCCTCCCATGGCCACGACACCCGCCGGGTTCAGTGCGCGCAGGCCATCGGCAATCAGCCACAAAGGACGACCCGTGCAGATAAATGCCTGGTGACCCGCATTGCGCAGGCGACCAAATGCATCGACAACGATCTTCGACGGATGGACCGCATTGAAGTCCTTATCGGTCATATCGTCGGGATCGAACGACGTCAGCGTGCCGTCCACGTCAAAAAAGAGCACGGCGGATTCGGGGCACGCATCAATCATATGGGTTCCTTTCGAGGATAAGGGCAAACGAAGCATCCATCATATAATGGAGCGACGCAACCAGAGAGGTCACCCATGGAATTTTACGCAAGCTGCCCCGAGGGCTTTGAGTCCGCACTCGCCGATGAGCTTAAACGCCTCGGACTTTCGCATGTTCGCCGGCTGAAGGGCCGCGCTACATTTGAGGGCGAGCTCGAAGAAGGCTACCGCGCCTGTCTGTGGTCGCGCCTGGCGAGCCGCGTGTTCGTGGTGCTCGGGCGCTTTGAGGCGCAGAATGCCGATGAACTGTACGATAGCGTTTACGGCATCGCCTGGGAGAGCATCGTCCGCCCCGGCGCCACCATCGCCATCACCGCCCGCGGCGTGACCGAGCAGCTGCGCAACACGCGCTTCTCGGCCCTGCGCGCCAAAGACGCGCTGTGCGACCGTCTGGCCGAAACCACGGGCCGTCGCGCCGATGTCGATGCCGCCGACCCCGATGTTCACCTTCTGCTTTCGTTGCGCCAGCGCCGCGCGAGCATAAGCCTAGACCTTTCGGGCGACCCGCTGTTCAAGCGCCTGCCGCCCGCAGCGACCCGCGCCGGCGAGGGCGCGCACGTGTTGCGCCCCGACTACGCCGCCCTGGTGCTGGCGCAGGTCGGCTGGACCGCACTGTGCGAGCGCGAGCTGACGGCCGACGATTACGAGAACGAAGCCCTGCCCACGCTGGTCGACGCCTCGTGCGCCGGCGGCGGCCTGCTGCTGGAGGCCGTGAACATTCTGACCGACCGCGCCCCGGGCGCCGTACGCGAGCACTGGGGTTTTGAGGGCTGGCAGCTGCATGATGCCGACCTATGGGAACAACTGCTTGCCGAGGCACGCAAGCGCGAGGCGGCAGCGCGCGAGCGGCAGGCGCGCATCGTGGCCGTAGACATCGACCCCGCCGCCCGCAAAACTGCCGAGCGCATGGTCAAGTGCGCCGGCTACAAGCGCTTTGTCGATTTTTGCGCTGCCAAGCCAGCCACCGTGCTGGACCATGCAGGCGCTGTCGCCGGCGCCGCCGTGGTCGTAGACACCACCGAGACCCCGCTTTCGCTCATGCACGACGCCATGACGTTGGTAGGCGAGCTGCGCCGCGCGCCCGAACTCGCTTCGGCACCGGTCGCCGCGCTCACCCGCGATGGACTTATGGCCCGCGCGCTCCATGCCGAGCCTGCGCGCTCCATCGCCGTCATGCCCAATAACGAGGAGGCGGCTCTTGATGTTTGGCCCTCGCTCGACCACGCCGCCGCGGCATTCGAAGCTGCGACCAGCGCAGATGCCGAGAAACAGACCGCGGACGCCGTGGACGAAGCCGCCAACACCCCCATACCCGAACCTGCCGCCACGCTCGACCTAGGCGACGGCAAGCCGCTGCCCGTGCTCATCCCGGAGTCCGAGCAGTTCGCCAACCGCCTGCGCAAGAATGCCCGTCTGCGCCGCAAGTGGGCCAAGCGCGAGGGCGTGAGCTGCTACCGCGTCTACGATGCCGACCTGCCCGATTACTCCGCCGCCATCGACCTGTACGAGGGCTGCCCGCAGACGCCGGGCCGCTGGCTCGTCATCGCCGAATACGCTGCGCCCAAGACCATCGACCCCGCACTGGCCCAGGCCCGCATGCTCGACATTCTGGCCATCGCACCGCGCATCCTAGATGTTCCCGCCGAGCATGTGCACGCCAAGGCCCGCATGCGCTCACGTGGCGGCTCGCAGTACGGCAAGCAGGGCGCCGGCAAGGGCGCATCGGGCGAGCGCGCCAACATCGCGCGCCGTCGCCTGCCGCTCATCGAAGAGGGCGGCCTTACCTTTGCCGTCAACTTTGACGACTATCTGGATGTGGGCATCTTCCTGGACCACCGCGTCACCCGCAACCTGGTGCGTGAGCACGCCAAACAGGCGCGCCGCTTCCTCAATCTGTTCGCCTACACCGGCACTGCCACCTGCTACGCGGCCGATGGCGGCGTCGAGGAAACTGTGACGGTCGACCTTTCCAACACCTATCTGGACTGGGCCGAGCGCAACATGCGCCAGAACGGCTTTGTTGGTCCGCAGCATCACTTTGTGCGCGACGACGTGCTCGCCTGGATTCGCGACCAGCGCCAGACGCGCAACCGCTGGGACCTGATCTTTGTCGATCCGCCCACGTTTTCGAACTCGTCCAAGATGGGCCGTCGCACCTGGGATGTCCAGCGCGACCATGTTGAGCTTTTGGCCGGCGTATCGCGCCTGCTCGCACAGGGCGGGCATGCCATCTTTAGCTGCAACCTGCGCGGCTTCCGCCCCGAGACGCGCAAGCTCGTACGAGCGGGCGTCGTGTTGGAAGACATTACGGCGCAGACCATCCCCGAGGACTTCGCACGCAACCAGAAGGTGCACCACTGCTATATCGTGCGCCGCCTGCCCATCGAGGACGCCATGGCCGAGGTCGGCTTTAGCGCCGAAGAGATTGCCGAGCGAACCGAGGAGCTGCGCAACCCCGAGGCCCGTAAGCCTCGCGCAACAGCGCCCGCGCACGCGCAGACCGGCGACCGAGGGCCGCGCGGCGACGGCAAGCCCGCCTGCGCAGGCAAGCCCAAAAAGAAGAAGTTCTACGCCAGCAAGTCCAAGGGCAAATAACAAAGTTGCGGTGGAATACGGACTGTTTTGCCTGGAATTAGGCAAATTTAGACCGTATTTCACCGCAACTCATATTGGGATGGTGGCTGGCGATCTAGCCTTGGGTGACCAATCGGTAACCGATACCCACATGCGTTTGGATATAGCGCGGATGCGCGGGGTCGGACTCGATCTTCTTGCGCAACGTCCCCATAAAGACGCGCAGGCTTGCCAGGTCGCTCTTGGTCGCCGTGCCCCAAATCTCGTGCAGGATAAACTGGTGCGTCAGCACCTTGTCGGCGTTATGCGCCAGCAGGCACAGGAGCTTGTACTCGATCGGCGTCAGATGCAGCTCCTCGCCATCCATCGTGGCGATGCCGGCATCAAAATCGATATGCAGCTCACCGGTATCGAACGAGCCCTCGGAGGCAACGCCGCCCGTTTGCGCATACGAAAGGCGTCTGAGCGTCGTGCGAATGCGCGCGAGCAGCTCCTCGACCGAAAACGGCTTGGTCAGGTAGTCGTCGGCGCCGGCATCGAGCGCGCGGATCTTGTCCGCATCCTCGCTGCGCGCCGAGACCACGATGATCGGCATGCCCGACCATGCGCGCACCGACTCCACCACCTTGACGCCGTCCATATCGGGCAGGCCCAGATCAAGCAGCACAATGCTCGGTGCCTGCGATGAGGCAGCGGCGATGGCGGCATGGGCGGTCTCCACAGCCATATGACGCAAGCCGTGCGCCTCGAGCGCGGCAACGATTAAGTTGCGAACGGCGGGGTCTTCCTCAACTACCAAGATGAGCGGTTTTACGGCAGAGTTCGGCACAGCGCTACTCCTTATCAAACGAAACGTCGGCGGCGGGAAGCTCAATCGTAAAGACCGAGCCGTGCGGGTCCGCCGCGGCAACTTCTATGCTACCGCCATGCGCCAATGCAATGGAGCGGCAGAGCGAAAGTCCCAAGCCCACGCTGCGGTGGCTGTCGGCCAAACCGTGGTTGGCGGTGTAGAACGACTCAAAGATCCGCTCGCGGTCCTCGGGTGCGATGCCCGGGCCGTCATCGGCCACCGAGCACGCCACACGTCCATCGTCGACGCTAATCGAAATCATGATATGCGAGCCTGCGGGCGTATAGGTGATGGCGTTATTCACCAGATTGACCACCAGCTGCACCATCAGGCGCGCATCGACGTTGACGAGCGCCGGCTCGTCGCACGGCGCCACCTTAAGATCGTGCTCGCGCACGGCCGGATTCACGTGGCGCAGTGCCTCCTCGACGATATCGTCCATGAGCTCGAGCGTGGTCGACAGGCGCATACCGCCACCCTCGAGCCTGGTGATGGCGAGCAGATTCTCGACGGTGGCGTTGAGCCACAGCGCATCCGAGCGAATGGATAGAAGCAGGCCGCGGCGCGTCTGGCTATCGAGCTCGGCGGTGCCGGTCGAGCCCTGGTCGAGCAGCACGTCGGCATTGCCCGAAATACTGGTGAGCGGCGTGCGCAGATCGTGCGAGATGGAGCGCAGCAGGTTGGCGCGCAGCTGCTCGTTTTTGGCGAGCACCGCCGCCTCCTCGCGAGCCTCCATGGCGCGGGCGCGATCGAGTGCCAGCTCGCCTTCGCTCACGATGGCATCGGCAAGTGTCCGCTCCTCGTGCGTCAGCACGTCGGGCTCGGCAACGATAGCCAGCACGCCCACCACCGAGGCGGGGTCGCCTGAGCGCACGAAGCCGTCGCCCGTGCGAACCGTCAGGTAGATGCCATAAAACGCCGAACCGCCAAACGTGGCGTCGAGCGGGGTTCCCACGTAAGCCGACGCCGAGAGCCGCGGCGGCATCTGCGGCGCCAGTTCGTGCACCGGCGCGGCATCGCCCACGGCCGTGTATGTCGCACGCGGCAGCAGGTCATCACCCTCGGCGTCGGCGCTGTACCACACGACCGGACAGCCCGAAAGACGCGCCAGCTGCGTTGCCATGGCATGCACAATCTGCTGCTGGTCGGCGCAACGCTGCAGCATGCGATTGGTCTCGAGCACCATATGCGTGCGCCGGTCGCTGGCGGCAGCCTGTGCCAAGGCGCGGCGCAGGGCCAACGCAATCGAGCTCGAAACGAGCGAGACCACAAACATGATGACGAACATGCCCGGATAGTTACGGTCGATAAACACCAGCGAGTAGCGCGGGTCGACAAACAATAAGTTGTAGAGCGCCACGGCGGCAGCCGAGCTCAACAGGCAATACAGGCGGCTCCAGGTGAAAAAGGCACACAGCTGCACGGCGAACACGTAGACGATCATGATACTGGGAGCGAGGCCGGGGCGGTCGAGCAGCGCGCCCACGATCGTCGCCGCTAACAGCAGCCCCGCCGCCACGCAGATGTCGTACAGGGGGCCGCGGCGCGCCAGCGTTGTGCGCCGCCACCAAAAGCTATCGGCAATATCGCTGTCCGCACGGACGTCCATCAGCGCCCCGCCCCTCTCTCAAAAACAAAAACCACCACAAAGGGGACAGGCACCTTTGTGGTGGTTTTCCCTCGTGGTGGTTCTAAGTGTAAAGCCTTCTACGACCGGCAGCCGCTAGACAAACAGCACGTGCGCGAGCAGCGCGCACACGCACACCGCTCCAAATACCAGTGCCACGATCGAAATCACGCGATCGGCCATGTCCATGTTGGCACGATTCGTAAAGAACCGATCTTCGGCGGCGTCGACGCGCGCCTCACGCACCATCTCGGCAACCACCTCGCGGCCATCAAGCATCTTTGCGTCCATGTTTGCCTCCCCGGTCTCAATCTTGTCCATCGAAAACCAACTCCATGCAGCCTGTCGGCGCCTACGGGCGCTCGTTGGGGGCCAGGCGCTGCATCTTGTTCACAGCCTTGAACTTGGTGAACAGCGGCACATACTCAAAGCTCACGTTGGAGTTCTCCAGGCCATACCAGCGCGCCGGCGTACCGGCAAAGCGACGGATGATGTACTTGAGCGTGATGGCCGTGCGCTCGCTCGGCTCCACGTCGCTCTCGGGCGCCAAAAGCTTGCGGATCATGACGAACTTGAACGTACCGATGTTGCCCGGATCCTTGTAGACCGAGTAGTCATGCATCTGCGGCGGCAGCTCACCAGTAGCGGCCAGATCCTGAACAACCTGGCGCAGGTAGGCGTTCACGCGCTGGTTAACCTTGTAGCCCAGGTACAGATGCACGCGGAAAACATAGTCGGTGCCAAACGTCTCGACCGAATAGGCAAAGGTATGCGGTTCGTCCATGGTCTCGACGTTCACGAACCACCAGGCGCGGGCGCGCTTGGGATGCTTGTCCAGAATCGAGTAGACGATATCGCGGTCGATGTAGTCGGTATTGGTGTCCTTGGTCAGGTACACGATGTTGTCGCTCATAGGCTCGTAGCGATCGTCGTCGCGCAGGCGCTTGAGCTGCGGCAGGTAGCTGCGCAACGGCAGCAGCGTAAACTGGCGCTGCTCGACCGCCGTGCCGTTGTACCAGCACACCATAATGCCCATGATGAGCATGGCCATGAGGATGGTGAAGTAGCCGCCGTGGAAGAACTTGGTGAGCGAACTCACAAAGAAGAAGCCCTCGAGCATAAGGAAGAACGCAACGAAGATATACGGGGCGACCTTAAGGCCGCGATCAACATGCAGGTAGAAGAAGAGCAGCATCGTAGTGCACATCATGGTCAGGGTGATCGCCAAGCCGTAGGCGGCCTCCATGTGCGCTGAGCTCTGGAACAGCAGCACCACGATGACGCAGCCAACGAGCATGACGTTGTTGACCATGGGAATATAGAGCTGGCCCTTGGTCTCGGCAGGATAGAAGACCTGCATGTGCGGCATGAGGTCCAAGCGGCTGGCCTCGGACACCAGCGAGAATGCGCCGGTGATGAGCGCCTGCGAGGCAATGATGGCCGCGACGGTGGAAAGGCCGACGGCAAAGGGACGCAGGCCCGGGGTGAGCATCTGGTAGAAGGGGTTGAGGTCGGCGATACCCATGAGCTCCGAGTTGCCGGCATTGTTGATGAGCCACGCGCCCTGGCCCATATAGGACAGCAGCAGGCAGCACTTAACGAACGGCCAGGTGGCATAGATGTTGCCGCGACCCACATGGCCCATGTCGGAGTAGAGCGCCTCGGCACCGGTGGTGGCAAGGAAGCAGCTGCCCAGAATCATGATGCCCGCATGGTTGTTGGGGCTCAACAAAAAGCCGATGCCGCGCAGCGGGTTGAGGCACAGCAGCACCGCGGGGTACTGGAAGACAAAAAACAGGCCCGTACCGCCCAAGAACAGAAACCACAGCGTCATGATGGGGCCAAAGGCACGGCCGATCTTTGCCGTGCCGATGCGCTGCACCAAGAAGAGCACGATGATGATGGCAAGCGTGATGGCCACGACGCGGCCCTGGTCGTCACCGAGCACGGCATGGACTGCCGGGATGGTGCGCAGGCCCTCGATGGCCGTGGTAACGGTAACGGCAGGCGTGAGGATGCCGTCGGCGAGCAGCGCGGCGCCGCCCAGCATGGCGGGGATAATGAGCCACTTGCCGCAGCGCTTGACCAGGCTGTACAGGGCAAAGATGCCGCCCTCGCCGTGGTTGTCGGCGCGCAGCGAGATCAGCACGTACTTGACGGTCGTCAGCAGCGTGACCGTCCACACGACAAGGGAGAGCGCGCCGAGCACGAACTCCTCCGTGACACTTCCGATGCCGCCGTTGCCGGCAACGAGCGCCTTGGTTACATACATGGGGCTGGTGCCGATATCGCCGTACACCACGCCCAGCGTGACGAGCATCGCCGAGATGCTCACAGGAATCGCAGCGTGCGAGGCTGCCTCCTTGGCCTTTTGTTCCATAAGCCGGTTTCCTCCCAACTTTAATGTTCGAAGGGATTATAGGCAATCGGCCTGCGCTTGCACGGCACCGTTTTCCCAGCTAGATAAACATTTATACGGCCTTTAGGCCACCGCGGCGATATGGAATGTGACAAAGGGACTGTCCCTTTGTCACATCGGCTACCTGCCGAGCCAGTTTTTGAACCACCACTCCATGGAACGGCTCATCTCGGCCATAAAGGGGCTCGTGTGCTTGCGGGTGTAGATATCCACCACGCGCTCGCCCACCTCACGGGCATGTGGGCGAAACATCGCATCCATCTCGGCCACCTGCGCATCCATAGTCGCGTCGTCCGCACGGCGGTAATGCTCCTCGTGCACCAGGTTCACCACGGGATGCGCGATCGCCGGGCGCTCTTTGCGAGGCGTGCCGATGATGAGCATCGACAGCGGCATGGTATACGGAGGCAGATCCAGCAGCTCGGCCACTTCCTCGGCATTCTCGACGACATCGCCGATGTAGCAGCTTCCCAGCCCCAGGGCCTCGGCGGCGACCACGGCATTTTGCGCGGCGATCACGGCGTCCTGTGCCGCGATGGCAAAGTCACCCAGACCCGGCGCACGACGGGGCGACTTGCCCGTACGCTCTACAAACTCGGGCTCAAAGCAGCCCACATGCTCAAACAGATCGATCCACTTGGCATAGTCGACCACAAATATAAGTGCCCAGGGCGCCTTGGCAATCATGGGCTGATGGTCGCACAGGTCGGCCAAGCGATCGAGCGTAGCCTGCTCGCGAATACTGATGATGGAATACATCATCATGGCGCCCGCCGACGGCGCGCGACTCGCCGCATGCAGAATCGCTGCACGCTGCTCGTCGGTCACCGCCACGGGACGGTCATTGTCATCGCGCGCAAAAGCGCGCGTGGACGAACGGCGCTCCAAGATGTCCAGCACCGTGTTGCCCGTAGTCTCGACCGGATAGCCGCACGTATCCACGCCCGCAACTCCGCCGCCGCCCATGTCCGCCTTGCAAACCTGCTCGTTCATCGCCCTACCCTCGCCATTTCTTTAAGAAGCCTTTACGTTTCCGTGTAATTCCCGTCCATTATCGCGCAGGTCGCCACTACATTGCGCCACACCGCCGCACGTGCGCGTTAATATGGCTGGTTGTTGTGCGCAGTCACCAATTGCAGCGCATATCTTGGTAACAATCGGGTAAACCCCCGCTTTCGTAGGTTTTAAGTTTGTGAGGAGTCTCAGCATGTTCGCAGCCGCCATCTCGCTCGTCGGTCTTGCGGCGACCGTCTACCTTGTCTTGCGCGAGGCCAAGGCCATTCGCGCAAAGTCGGGCACCGTTGCCAAGAGCACCTTCGCCTGGAGCGTCGCCTTCGGTCTGTTCCAAGTCTTTTTGACCATTTGGGGCGCCGTGGGCCTCGTCGCCCAAAACGAGCCGCTCGCCTTTGTGATGCTCATCCTGACCAATGCCATTCTCACCGGATGCGCTTGGGCCAGCATCGCCCGCGACCGCATCGCCCCGCGCGTCTTTGCGTTCGCCGAGCCCAACGCCCCCGCCCCCGCCGGCAAGCTCGCCCGCCTGCGCGGCGCCTTTGTGGGCAAACCGCTCGTCGCCGCCGTCCTGTGCCTGCTGCTCGCCGGCTTCTTTGCGCTGCTGGGCATGGAGGTCTCGTCCAACCACGACTTTACCTGGGTCTACCCCCTGTGTATCCTGCTCGAGTGGGCCATCATCACCACGCTCATGGCCGGCTTGTTCTTCCTGTTCCAGCGCCACGGCGCGGCTCCCGCGATCCTGGCCTTTGCCCTCTTTGTCCTGGGCATTGCCGAGTTCTTCGTCATCACGTTTAAATCCATGCCCATCCAGCCGGGCGACCTCTCGGCCATCTCCACCGCCGCCGCGGTCGCCGGCAACGGCTACACCTTCTCGATTTCGCTGTTCTGCGTGCTGTCCATGGGCTTTACCGCCATCGCCATGCTGCTATGCGAGTACGCCGGCCTGGTGGCACCGCACCGTCAGAAGGGTGCCGCCAACGCCAAGCGCATGCTGCTCACCAACCTGCTCGTAGCGGTGCTGTGCCTGGGCGGTGTGACCGCGCATGTCACGCTTATCGACTACTACAACACCCTCGGCATCACCGTCTACACCTGGCGCCCGCTCGAGAGCTACTGGCGCGAGGGCTACCTGCCCGCTTTCATTAGTGCGGCGCAGTCCATCAAGCCGCCCAAACCCGCCGACTTCTCCGTCGACGATGCCAAGGCCACGCTCAAAAAGTACGCCAAGGCCTACGACAAGTCCGATGCCGCTAAGAGTGACGAGCGCGCCGCCGCAAAGGAGCAGTTCGACAGCGAGAAGCCCACGGTCATCGCCATCATGAACGAGACGTTCTCGGATCTGTCGATTTACCAGAACATGCGCGCCGGCTACGAGGGCCCGCAGTACTTTAAGAACCTGTCAAACTGCCTCAGCCGCGGCAAGCTCTACGTGAGCGCCTACGGCGGCGGTACCGCCAATACCGAGTTTGAGTTTATGACCGGCAACTCCATGGCCAACCTGGGCTCGGGCGTGTACCCCTACACCATCTACAACATGGAGACGACCGGGAATCTGGCAGAGCAGTTCAAGTCGCTCGGCTACACCACCACGGCCATGCACCCCAACCACGCAACCAACTGGAACCGCGAGAACGTCTACAAGGACTTTGGCTTTGACCAGTTCCTGTCCATCAACGACTTCCAGGGAGCCGACACCCTGCGCGACATGGTGACCGACCAGGCGACCTACGACAAGATTCTTGAGCTGCTCGACCAGAACGCCGATCCGCAGTTTATCTTCGACGTGACCATGCAGAACCACTCGGGCTACGATACGGGCCTGCTGCCGGCAGATAAGCAGATGCACCTCAACATCGACACGACCGATCTGGACGCCAAGACCATCGAGGACGGCACGCTGTCCGATGTCGACGAGTACGTCTCGTGCATCGAGCAGTCCGACCAGGCGCTGCGCTACTTCCTCAATGCCTTGAGCAAGCTCGATCGCAAGGTGGTCGTGGTGTTCTGGGGCGACCATCAGCCGTTCTTCCCGTCCAAGTTCAACGACAAGTGGTTTACCGACGAGGACGACGCCACTCACCAGGAGCGCTTGTGGCAGACCGACTACATCATCTGGGCCAACTACGACGTTGCCGGCTGCGACCAGACGAGCGAGGTCGACGACCTGTCCACCAACTACCTGTCCACGCAGCTCATGCAGCTGATCGGCGCCCCGCTGACCGACTACCAGAAGGCGCATATGACACTGCGCGAGTCGCTGCCCGCCATCAACTCCGTCGGCTACGAGGACGCCAGCCTGCGTTGGGCGCTTTCCTCCAACGTCACCGGTGACGATGCCGCTGCCGCAGCCGCCACCAAGGCGCGCGAGGATTACGCCAAGATGCAGTACTACGAGATGTTCCGCGACGGCAAGAACGTGTATACCGAGCACTTCCAGACCGAGGCCAACGAGACCGACCCCAACCTGGCGCCGGGTACGACCAAGATCAAGTAGCGGGTCACTCATAACTGAAACGTCTGTCCGGACGGAGGCATATAAGGTTCCCTGCTCGGACAGTCATGCGCAAGACGGGGGCCACATTAAGTGGCCCCCTTTGCGTGCGGAACTCGCGACAGACCTTTCCCGCGCCTCCGCCTGCCGCCGCCCCTCGCCTGTTACGGGTTGAGTGGGCTGAAGAGAAACTGCGCTCGCCTCATTGCAGATGCATGGCCTGTCATGCGAATCGTAGAAACCGCGTCCCGCCCTAAATACATCCAGCGAACGCATGCGAGCGTGTCGTCCGGGACGGTCTCGTCATCGGGGTGATGGAAAATGTCACCCCAAATGCTTGCCACGGTTGCGCCCGCGAGTGTCAAGAAAAAAGCCTCGAGGATTTCGAGGCTTTCACATTTGTATTGTTTTGCGCGAAGGACCGCGAACGGCGAAGCTACTCGCCCAGCACGGCCTTCTTGGCGGCTGCGGCCATGTTGTCCAGATCTTCCTTGGTGGGATGGTCCTTTGCGGCAAACCAGTTGTCGAGCAGCATCTTATAGCGCGCGTTTTCGGGTTCTTGCTCAAGCATCGCCTCGTAGCGCTGCTTTACGGCGGGACCCATCTTGCCCTGGCACATGGCCCAGCCTACAAGCTCGGCATCCTCGGCCAGATTTGAGCTCACGCGGTCGATAATCTGCCTAAAGTACTCCTCGCTGGCGCCAAAACCGCAGGTGCCAAACAGAAAGACGCGCTTGCCGTGCAAGGCGGAGAGCAATGCCGCGACCGAAGGCGTGCACGCGCCCTTGTCGCACCAAAAACCGACAAGCACCGTGTCGGCCGCGCAGGCGCCCTGCGCCTCGAGCGCAACCTGATTTGCATCCGCATCGTCGCTCAACGCCGCGGCGTGGACAAACTCGACGCCTGCAGCCTGCAGGGCACGCTTGATTGCGCCCGAAACCATCCTGGTATTACCGCTCTTGCTGTTGACCACCAAAGAGCATGTCATAGTCACGTTGCCTCGTTTCCCCCGAAACTCGAGCCATTAATGCAGTTTATTAGATGAATATCTTAGTACTAACGACGCAGATGTAAACCACCGTCTGTCGATTGATTCATTTGCCCCACGGGCTTGCTTACTGGGCGAATTGGCTGCGGTAGAGTTCGGCGTAGAAGCCGCCTGCCGCTAGCAGCTCGTCGTGCGTGCCGCGCTCGATAATCTCGCCGTCGCGCATGACCAAAATGCAGTCGGCGTTGCGGATGGTGCTCAGGCGGTGCGCCACGACAAAGCTTGTGCGACCGGCCATGAGCTCGTCGAATGCCGCCTGCACCTGCAGCTCGGTGCGCGTATCGATACTCGAAGTTGCCTCATCCAGCAGCAGAATCGCCGGGTCGGTGAGCATAACGCGCGCGATGCACAGCAGCTGCTTTTGGCCCTGGCTAAACGTGCCGCCGTCCTCGCCGATTACCGTATCGTAGCCGCCTGGCAGCTGCACGATAAACTTGTGCGCATGCGCGCGCTTGGCCGCCTCGATAACCTGCTCGCGTGTGGCGCCTGGGCAACCGTAAGCAATGTTGTCCGCTACCGTGCCCTCGAACAGCCAAGTGTCCTGCAGCACCATGCCAAAGGCACGGCGCAGGCTTGCGCGCGTGTAGTCACGCGAGGAACGGCCATCGACCATGATGCGGCCGGCATCGATATCGTAAAAACGCAGCAGCAAGTTGATGAGCGTTGTCTTTCCGCAGCCCGTGGGGCCAACGAGGGCAAAGCGCATGCCGGGTTTAGCCTCGATGCAGATATCCTGCAGCAGCTTGCGGTCGGGCACATAGCTAAAGTCCACGTGTTCAAAGGTCACCTCGCCCTGCGGGGCGGCAAGCTCCACGGCATCTGGCGCATCGGGCTCCTGCTCGCGGGCATCGAGCAACGCAAACATACGACGTGCCGAGGCATACGCCGTCTGGATTTGCGTAATGACGTTGGTGACCTCGTTGAATGGCTTGGTGTACTGGTTGGCGTAGGACAGGAAGATCTGTACGCCGCCCACCGTGAGCGCAGCGGGCACGCCCGTGATCACACCCACGCAGCCGATCACGGCGACCACGGCGTAGATGATGTTGTTGATAAAACGCGTACCGGGGTTGGAAAGCGAGCCCATAAACTGCGCGCGCTCGCCCGCGGTGTAGAGTTCGGCATTGAGGGCATCGAAGCGCTGCTGGGCGTTGGGACCATAGGCAAAAGCGTCGACAAGTTTCTGCTCGCCTACGTATTCCTCAATATGACCACCGAGCTGCCCTTGAATACGCTGCTGTGCCGTAAAGCTTTTGTTGGAGAGCTTGGCAATAGCACCGGCTGCAAAAATGGAAAGCGGCGTGACGAGTACCACCACGAGCGTCATGGTCAGATTGATGGAAAGCATAAACGCGAGCGTACCCACAATGGTGATGACGCCGGTAAAGAGCTGCGTAAAGCCCTGCAGCAGACCGTCGCCCACCTGGTCGACGTCGTTGACCACGCGGCTCATAAGGTCGCCGTGGGCATGGCTGTCGATAAAGCCGAGCGGCATGCGGCTGAGCTTGTCGCTCGCCTCCACGCGCATGTCGCGCACCGTTTCGTAGGACAGGCGGTTGACGCAGTAGCCCTGCAGCCACTGGAAGGCCGCCGCGCCCACCACGACAATCGCGAGCTTGGTAACGAGCGGCAGCAGCGCGTCAAAGTCCACCTGCCCGGCGGCAACGATGAGGTCGATGCCCTCGCCAATGAGGATGGGCGTGTAGAGTTGCAAGATCACCGAGATGGCGGCACTCACAAACGACGCCGCAAACGAGACGCGGTGCGGGCGAACATAGCACAGCAGGCGGCGAGTTACCGCGCCCACGGGGTAGCGCTCGGGGTCGCCAGGCTGACGCGGACCGTCGCCCAGGTCGTTGAGGTTATCGTTGCCGGACACGTTGGCCGTCATCGTGGCGACCGAACCGGAAGAAGTATAAGGATTCATTTAGCAGCCCTCCTTTGCGCAGGCGGATGCGGAGGCGATCGGAGCGGACGCGGGCGTCGCGCTCCCCTGCTGACCCTCGAGCTCCTCGCGGCGAAGCTGCGACTGGCAAATCTCGCGATAGAGCTGGCAGGTCGCGTACAGCTCATCGTGCGTGCCCAGACCCGCGACCGAGCCGTGGTCGAGTACGCAGATTATGTCGACATCGCGAACGGTCGAGACGCGCTGGCTCACGATGACGGTCGTCAGCGGCAGCCCGCCCTCGGCGGCACCGCGCACGCTGCGCTCGCGAATGGCATGGCGAAGCGCCGCGTCGGTCTTAAAATCGAGCGCCGAGGCGGAGTCATCCATAATCAGGATCTGCGGCGCACCCACCAGGGCACGCGCAATGGTCAGGCGCTGACGCTGGCCACCGCTGAAGTTCTTACCGCCCGCCTCGACCGGGGCATCTAAGCCCTGGGGCTTGTTACGCACGAACTCGCTGGCCTGCGCCATATCGAGCGCCGCCCAAAGCCCCTCGTCGGTTGCCGCCTCGTCGCGCCAGGTCAGGTTGCTACGGATCGTGCCGCTCACCAGCGACGCACGCTGCGGAACGGTCGCAACCACATGGCGCAGCTGGTCGAGCGGCCAAGCGCGCACGTCGGCACCCATCACGTACACGCCGCCCGCGCCCACATCGTACAGGCGCGGGATAAGCGAGACGAGCGTGGACTTACCGCTGCCTGTACCGCCGATAATGCCGAGTGTCTTGCCCAGCGGGAGCTCCAGGGTCACATCGTTGACGGCGTTGGCAGCGCCGGCGCCAAACGAAAAGCTCGCATGGTCAAAGCTCAGCGCAGGGACCGGAACATTGCCACCCGCCAGTTCGCTCGGCTCGGGAAGCGCGACCGGCTGGTTGTCCTCGTCGGTGATGCTCGGCACGCAATTGAGCACCTCGTTGATACGCGACGCACTGGCGCTCGCCTTGGTAAAGACCACGACCAGGTTGGCGACGTACACGATGGAGGTGAGGGTCTGCGTCATGTAGTTCACAAACGCCATGACCTGGCCCTGCGTAAGCTCGCCCACGTTGACCTGAACGCCGCCCACCCACAGGATGGCGCACACGCCCAGGTTCATCACCAAAAACGTGACGGGATTAAGGATTGACGAGAGCTTGCCCACCGCGATGGCGGTATGAGCCTGGTCGTCGGCGGCTTGGGCAAAGCGCTCGCGCTCATGACCTTCGCGTACAAAGGCGCGAACCACGCGGGCGCCCGAAAGGCCCTCGCGGCAGATAAGCGCGATGCGGTCGAGCTTTGCCTGCAGCTGCCTGTAGTACGGAATGCAGCGCGCCATGACAAACCAAAACACCAAGCCGATGGCGGGCGTACAGATCAAGAAGATCACGCCGAGCTTAAGGTCGATGGCGAGGGCCGCGCACATGGAGCCCACCGCCAAGAAGGGCCAGCGGATGAGCATGCGCACGCCCAGTGCCACAGCGAGCTGCACTTGGTTGACGTCGTTGGTGATGCGCGTGATGAGCGACGGCGTGCCAAAGCGATCGAGTTCGGCATAGCTCAGCTTGTTGATGTGCTCGTAGAGCGCGCCGCGAATGTCGGTGCCCATGCCCTGCGAGGTCAGTGCCGCCATCTTTTGGCAGACAAGCGTAAACGAGATGCCGATCACGGCCATGGCGGCAAGCACCATGCCGTAGTGGATAACGGCGTTCACGTCGTGCGCCCCAATGCCCTTGTCGATCATCTGGGCAATCACCAGCGGCGTCAGCAGGTCAAAAATCACTTCGATCAGCTTGCACGCAGGACCAATCACCATATACCGGCGAAACTTACCACCAAAACGCCTGAGCAGCTCAATCATAAATAGGCGCTCCCTATCATCATCTCTATTCAATCTGATTCATGATAGTACGGAGAGCCCTGGAGATGCGTAAGCAACTCGTTACAGATGTTAAGGCGAAGTAAGCACGAAGGCTACCAGTGCCCAAGGCATGTATCCGCCGCTGTTTTGGCAAAGCCAGCGAGCGCCGCAAGGCACGAGATTCAATTCTTCAGATAAATGCGCCCTCTACGGGTGATTTTTGGACGATGCGGTCCCGGTGCCGGCGGGCTGTTTGGTAGTCGAGCGATCCCGCAGGCAAAGCCGAGGACCAGCGAGACACCAAACAGCCCGCCGGCACCGGGACCGCATCGCGGCACCAAAAAACGCCCGTGCGCTCGATGGATTCGGATGCCCGACAGAGGCTCCTTATGGCTGCTTCCTTCCGGACCTGACCAGATTCGGAACATATCGTCATCCGAACCCATCGAACGCGCTAGGCGCTCGATATATATTACCTGCTCCCGTCCAGCAGAGCAAGATGCCCCGCGGTCAAAGGGAAAACCACATGAGTGCACGGCAGCAAAAAGGCGCGGTCGCAAGCATGCGAC